>DATBWK010000169.1:0-4498 GCA_036514835.1 Bellilinea sp. | reverse complement strand
TGCGATTGGTTTCCGCGCTGTTGATGGAAACCAGCGAGGAATGGCAAATCGGGAAACACTATTGTGCTGGCAAGTCATTCGATTGTTAAAGAACGATGGATACTTCTGTCTCGAATTTACAGAATAAAGGTTGCGTAATCGTAACAAATTTTCTACAGTTTTATTTTCAACAATAATAGTTTTATTTACAATCATATCCACCCTGTATGCTTTTTCTATTATCAAGTCCCCGTAATTTATCGGAAGCCAGAGTTCACACTCGACGGAGAAACCTCTGCTTTGTAATTCGTAGGAAAAACAAGCTTGATAAGTTGATTCTAAGAGGCCTGCTCCCAGGTTCCGGTGAACTTTTATGGCTGAATCGACAATCTGTGTTGCGATGTATTCAATTTCCATATCGTGCCCCTTGAAAAATCAATTTCTCACAATTTCGTTTCTTCGTGCCCTTTATTCGCCTTTGGGTTCTTCGCGGATAATTGTTTTCTACTTTTCTGCTTGAGCTTTGAAAATGCGTCAATACCAAGAAAATATTGAATTTCATCCTCAAATGTATCAGTTAATGGAATGGATTTCTCTGCGGGGCGCAGGCACGAGCCGGGTTCGTCCAACATTAATTCGGTCTCGTCCAGCGTTATTCTGCCTTGCTCGTCCAAATCAAGTGGATGCAGAACGCAATAAAACGGCTTGAAGCTCCAGGGATGCAGCCCATGGGCGTCCGCGGCTACCTGCAGGGCGCATTTGTGATCGGTGCGCAGGAATACGCAAGCCGTGCCGCCGTAATGAGTCACATCCGGCAGGACCCGTGAATGCAGCACCTGTCCGCTCTTTGAATAGACGTCCTCGTCGCGGCGCTCATCGATCCAAAGATCGGGGTCATCCCAACCGGGCGGCATGTGCGGTATGATTAATTCTGCCTGGTCGCGAATATTCTGCCATTCGGCAGCATCGATCCACACCCCATGCAGGCAGCAGGCGGCACGGCATTCGTCCAGCTGGCAGCGGCGCATGGGTTCCTTGCGTAGTAAGCGTGGGTTGATTTGGTCAGGCATCGGGCCGGATTGTACCATGATCGCATGATGACTCATGGAGGACAGGCGGTTGGAGGTGTATCGTGAAAATCTCTCTCGGCGCTGACGAGCGCACCGCGGTGGTTGACTTCGTGCTGGACGAGTTGATCCGCGCCGGACATACCGTTACCTATTACGGTCCGCGCAGCGGCGACTTGCAGCCGGTTGAAGAGAACTCATGGCCGTTGGTGGCGCGGCGTGTCGCAGAGGATGTGGCTGGCGGCCGCTCGCAGGAAGGCATTTTATTCTGCTGGACAGGCACTGGAGTCAGTATGGCGGCCAATAAAGTACGCGGCATTCGGGCTGCCCTGTGTTCTGATGCTGAAACTACGCGAGGAGCGCGCCTGTGGAACAACGCGAATGTATTATGCATGTCGCTGCGCGCCACGGCGCAGCCGATTGCCCGGGAAATCCTGCAAGCCTGGTTCAACACATCCTACAAACCCAACCCATCGGATGATGCCAGCCTTAAGCTGCTCGACGACCTGGAAAATAGCCGGTAGCCCTTATTCACCCTTTGACATACGATAATTTTTCTGCGATCAGACCGTTGCTGACCCGGTAAACGTCGGTGCCGCGAATATGTCCGGCAGTCTCGTCCAGACTGGCCCAGTGATACACCCAGCGCATCACCACCCGCTCGCCGGCAGCAAAAACCTCCTCGATTTCAAAGTGGGATGAGAGTGACGAGTTGAAAAATTCCTGCCAGAAGCCGCGTACGGCGGCTTTTCCCTGGTAACGGGTACCGTCTGGCGGGGGAACCGTGTTTTCGAAAACAGTATCCTCGGTCAGCAGGCTGAGCATCACATCCAGTTGGCGGGCATTGAGAGCCGCATGGAAGCGCAGGATTGGGTCGAGGGCCGATGATTCGGCGGCTGTGGTAGAGGACGTAGGCATGTCTGGCGGCGGCTCAACTGCTTGCACAATCTCAAAGTCGCTGGTCAATTGCACGGCAGCGCGCAAAGTCGCAAAGGTTGAGCAATACTTGTCCTCACTTAATTGGATGGCCCGCTGCAGTTGTACTGGATCCAGGGCTGTGCCGCCGATGCGGTAGTGAATATGGATCGAGCGGAAGCGCCAGGGCGCTTCGGAGTCGCGGGTGCTGGTGGCGGTGGCATTGACGGAGGTGATTTGCTGGCGCTGCTTCTGCAGGATGGAAACAATGTCCCACAACGCGCAGCCGATAATGCTCATCGGCAGCAAGTCAGCACCAAGAACGCCATCGGGCTGGGTCATGAGGACCGGATAGCCGGCATGGTCTTTCAGCAAAAATACTTGATCATGAACCCATTGGGCTTGAACGGTTTCAGTGGTCATGCAGCCTCCAGCATACTAATAATGATTGGTTGAGTTCATTATACAAATGAGAGACCACAAAACCTATAATCATTTAAGAGAACCATTAAGTAAAAAAAGAAGAGTAATTGATTTTCACGTAAACGCGTGCTATACTAATTTGCGTGAAAAACAATATCATGTGAGGTTGAAATGGATAAGACCCAAAATGTTACCCTGGCGATTCCAAAAGAAATCTTGCGAAAAGCAAAAATCCTGGCAGTAAAGAATAATACGTCTCTTTCCGGGTTGCTAACGAAGACTCTTGAGGCAATAGTTTCAGATGATGAGAAATACCAGCAAGCACGTCTGAGTAATATCAAATTGCTGCGCAAAGGATTAAATCTAGGCACACAGGGTTCAATTTCATGGACACGCGAGGAACTGCATGACCGAAAATCCAGCTAATGCCGTATTTGTAGACACGAATATTTTGGTCTATGCTTTCGATGAGACTGCTGGTCGGAAACATTCCATTGCGGCGAAGATTACCGAAAACTCGTGGAACGATAAAAATGGTCACATAAGCCTTCAAGTGATTCAAGAGTTGTATGTGACGATTACTCGTAAAATTCCCCATCCGGTTGATATTCAAACAGCGCGTAAAATTGTGTCTGACCTATCCACCTGGAAAATTCATAACCCAACAGTGGAAGACGTTCTGAAAGCAATCGACATCCAACGAGAGAATCAACTATCTTTTTGGGATTCTATGCTCATCCAAAGTGCAGCTCAATTAGGTTGCCGAATTCTAGTCTCTGAAGATTTAACCCACGGACAGGTAATCGCCGGGGTTCAAGTCCTCAACCCCTTCATAGAGTAGGTATGCTGATGGACCTTTTCACCCACTCTATGAATGAAGGCATGCCGCTCGAGGCGCCGCTGGCAGCCCGCATGCGGCCGCGCACCATGGATGAGTTCGTCGGGCAGGATCACATTATTGGGCCGGGCAAGTTACTGCGGCGCGCCATTGAAGCTGACAGGCTGTTTTCCTCGATCATTTTCTTCGGCCCGCCTGGAACCGGCAAAACCACGCTGGCGCGCATTATCGCCAATACAACCCAGGCGGATTTTGTCAGTATTTCGGCAGTGCTAGCCGGAGTGGCTGATTTGCGTAAGATCATCGTCGAAGCCACAGACCGCCGCCGGCTGTATCGCAAGCGCACCATCCTGTTCGTGGACGAGGTTCACCGCTGGAATAAAGCACAGCAGGACGCCCTGCTGCCGCACGTTGAAACCGGTATGGTCACGTTGATCGGCGCCACCACCGAGAACCCCTACTTTGACGTCATTTCGGCGCTGGTATCACGCTCGCGCCTTTTCCAGTTGGAACCGCTGACCGAGGCGCACCTATCAGCCATCCTTGACCAGGCATTGGCCGATAAAGTACGCGGCTACGGCAGCCGGTCCATTGACCTGACCCCCGAGGCTCGCGCTCACCTGATCCGTGTGGCGGGCGGCGATGCGCGCAACATTCTCAATGCACTGGAACTGGCGGTTGAGACCACTTTGCCGGCTGAAGATGGTGCCATTCACATCGATCTGGATGTGGCGCAGGAGTCCATCCAAAAACGGGCCGTGATCTACGATCGCATGGGTGACGCGCATTACGACACCATTTCAGCATTCATCAAGTCGGTGCGCGGCTCAGACCCGGACGCCGCTCTGTATTGGCTGGCAAAAATGCTGGCAGCCGGCGAGGATCCGCGTTTTATTCTGCGGCGGCTGCTGGTGTTGGCATGCGAGGACATCGGTCTCGGCGACCCGAATGGGCTGGTGGTGGCTGCAGCAGCAGCCTATACCTATGAATACATCGGTCTGCCCGAAGGGATTTACCCGTTGGTGGAAGCTACGCTGTACCTCGCCACCGCGCCCAAGTCCAATTCCGCCGGGGCTTTCTTCAAGATACGCGAATTGCAGGAGCAGGAAGGCATTGGGCCGGTACCAGTGCATCTGATGGATGATAACCGCGATTCCAAAGGATTGGGTCACGGTAAGGGCTATGCCTATCCCCATTCTTTCCCGGAGCATCACACCGGGCAGCAATACCTGCCGACCAACCTGCTCGGACGGGTCTTTTACAAACCCTCCAGTCA
>DATBWK010000168.1:0-13131 GCA_036514835.1 Bellilinea sp. | reverse complement strand
CCTGAATCCGGCATTTTCATGAACCCCTACTGCGACTGGATTGGCGCGCAGATGCGCGGCATGGTATGCGGCATGCTGGCGCCCGGCGACCCTATGGAAGCTGCCCGCCTGGCACACATTGACGCGGTCATTTCCCACGCCCGCAACGGCGTGTACGGCGAAATTTACGCCGCGGTGTTGACCTCCCTGGCTTTCGGGATGAACGACCCGCGCGCCATATTGCAGGAAGCTGCCCGCTACATCCCAGCCAAAAGCGAGTATGCCGCCAAGCTGGAGTTTTGCTTCAATGTGCTAAAGGCTGAAAACAGTGCTGAGACCGCCTGGCCGATTCTGGAAAAGCATTTCGAGCGCTACAACTGGATCCACGCCTACCCAAACCTGGCGGCCGACATGCTGGCACTTTGGTACGGCGGCAATGATTTCACCGAGACCATGGCACTGCTGGCCAAAGCCGGCCTGGACGTGGACTGCAACGGCGGCCTGGTGGGCAATGTGCTGGGCGTACTCAAAGATGTGCCGCCAGCCTGGGCCGACCCCATCGGCGACCTGATGGAAACCTACATCAAAGGCAAGGAACGCCTGTCGATACGGGAGCTATCTGCCCGCACGGCGATGTTGGCAAAGAAATATCGGTAAAATTGTGGGTGCGTGCCGCGATTGCACCCACCTACCAATTTTCTTTATACACATGCCTGAACTTGCCGCTGACCGGGCTGGCTTGCGGTTCCTCGTCTGCCAAACTCGCATGTACCGGCGCGGCTCCCTGCGCCGAAAAAAACGCCCGTAAATCCGCTTCCATTTTCGCCCAAATGGACGCCCGGTCCACACCTGGTTCCAACTCCAACCGCAGCTTAATCTGATCCGGCGCGGTCTGGATGATCTGGTAGCGCACAACCCCGGGCACCTGCTCCACTACGCTGGCAATCGCCATGGGCAGCACGCCAGCCTTCCCGCCCGCCGGGTCTGGAAAATATAAAATCTCATCCGTCCGCCCCTCCACCCGAATGGCGGGCAGCGGATTGCCGCAGGTGCACGGCTCAGGGTTGAGCGTGATGCTGTCCCCCAGGCTATAGCGGATCAGCGGCTGCACCCGGTTGACCAGATTGGTCAACAGCACATTGGCTGACGGCTGCCCGGCCGGCACAGGCTGATTGTTTTCATCCACTGGCTCCAGCAACCCCCAATCGCTGTTGATATGCTGCCAGTGCTGCTCGCATTCGAAGCCGATGAACAGAAACTCTGATGCTGCGTAAATATCCGCCAGCCGGGCCATAGGAAACGCCGCTTCGATCTGCCCGCGGGTAGCTTCATCCAACCCCTCACCCAGGCTGTTGAGCATCAGCGGTTGAATCTTCAACCGTCCGGCAGTTTGTTCGTGCGCCAGCAGCGCCAGCATACTAGGGTAGCTGGCAATGATGACCGGTTGAAAAGCATTCAGCCGCTGCACCATACTGGGCAGCGGCTCGAGGATGGGAAAGATCTGCAGCCGACTGGCCAATAATCCTAATTCACGCCGCATACGCGCCCAATTGGCAGCCCCGGCATAATGATCGCCAACCGCCAGGATCATCGCGCAGTGAAAGCCGCGTCGCAGCATGGTCCCCGCTACGCCCCAGGTCAGCCACGAGCGGTAGCCGCGCTGTATCATCAGCGAGTTGTAGACCCGCTGCGCCCGGCTGTCCACCAGGAAAATGCCCGGTTCGCCGGTGGTGCCGGAGGTGGTCCAAACCGAATATTTCCCCAGATAGCGATCGCCCACACGCTTTTTGTCTCGGACAAAGGCTTCGACCCCCGCCCGCGTCACCGCCCGGTCGGTTGCCCACTCGTCAAAATTCGCCATCAGCTGCGGTTTGGTCACCGGCGGCAAATCTTGTAATTTACTGAAACCGGTTGGCAGGTCGCGGTACAGCTGCCGGTAAAATGGTGAGTGGTCGCGGGCATAAGCGATCATTTGGGCCAGTCTCTGCTGCTGCAGACCGGTCAACACCCCACCATAATCTTTAATTTCGTCAGAATCTGGCATCATTTGTATAGTTATAGCGCTTTTAATTGGTTTTCACTGTTGATTCAACTAATTAATCTAAACCTAATTGGGTCGGGGAAATCAAACGAAGGCTTCAGGCCTTACCTATGACTGCATTATTTGTGACATTTCTCGCTTACAGCCAATTATTTTGCGCGTTACAATCATATTCATGACTTTGAATATGATTCCCGCCAATCAACTGGATACCCCGGCTCAAATCTTCAAAATCCTGACACATCCCGGCCGTATCGCCATTCTGGAACTGCTGCGCGATGGCGAGCATTGCGTTTGTCACCTGGAAGCTTATCTTGGCCTTCGGCAAGCAACCATTTCGCAACAGCTGGCTGTACTGCGCGACGCCGGCATCATCCAGGACCGCCGTGACGGCTGGAATATCTATTATCGAGTCGTCAACCCGCAAATTTTCGCCGTGGTCGACGCCGCGCGCACCTTTACTGCCGTCCCCATCGCTGACACGGCTAAACCTCCCGTCACCTGCCCCTGTCCACATTGTGCCGCCCAGGCGGAATAACCAATTAGCTCACTCACACTTTTTGAATAAAAGGAAAAAACCATGATCAACATCAAAATTCTCGGATCCGGCTGCGCCAATTGCAAACGCCTGGAAGCCACCGCGCGCAAGGTGGTCGAATCGCTCGGCATGGATGCCGAGGTTGAAAAAGTGACCGATTTCGCGGAAATTATGAAGTGGCCCATTCTTTCCACCCCGGGCCTGGTGATTAACGATAAAGTAGTTTCCTCCGGTCGGATTCCCAGTGAAGACGAGGTCGCGGGCTGGCTGAAGAGCGCCTGATCTTCCATGGATTCGATCCTTTCGACAATTGGCTCCCTGTTGTGGTCCGGCTGGACCGGGCTGCTGGATTATCTGGCGGCGCACGTCCTGCTGTGCCTGGTGCCGGCTTTCGTCATTGCTGGTTTCATGAGTTCCATGATTCCGAAGGAGGCCATTACACGTTGGCTGGGTCCTAAAGCCTCCAAGTGGGTCAGTTACCCGGTCTCAGCCTTTGGCGGCTTTATTCTGGCGGTGTGCTCGTGCACCATTCTGCCTTTGTTTGCCGGCATCTGGAAGCGCGGCGCCGGTCTGGGACCGGCCGTCACTTTTCTTTTTGTCGGCCCGGCCATTAACATCCTGGCAATTACTTACACTGGAGCCGCCATCGGGTTCGATATCGCTGCGGCCCGCCTGGTCTTATCGATCGCCTTCGGCATTCTGATCGGCCTGATCATGGCCTGGATCTTTCGCAAGGAAGAAAATGCCCGCACCGCTGAATTCGCCGCTGGCGGAGTTTTCGACCAGACCGCCCGGGTTAAACCGGCAGTCTGGATATTATTTGGGCTGCTGGTGTTGGTGCTCATCGTTGGGACGCTGCAAATAGGGCTGCTAACGGACGTCTATGCCCAGATCAACCTGCCGGTCGATCTTAATTCTGGCTGGGCTTCCACCCTTGCGGACATGAACTTGACTGTCCAGGGCGCAATCCTCATACTTATGCTGATCGTCATTGGCATTACCGCATGGAAGGGATTCGAGAAAATCTTTGACGGCTTCAACCGCTGGACCTATGCAGCAACGGCGGTCATAGCTCTTACCATCCTGGTCGCCGCCCCCAAAGAACAGGTTGGGTCGCTAATAATCGGCATCAATGGACGTTTCATTGGCGAAATTATCTTATTGGCAGCCATCGGCATTGTGGCGAGTCGCAGCTTTTCGCGCGATGAACTGGCAGGCTGGATTTTTGAAACTTGGAAATTCGTCAAACAGATATTCCCGCTATTGATCATTGGCGTATTCGTTGCTGGCATCATTAAAGTGCTGATTCCCGAGACCTGGGTGCGTACCGTGGCTGGCCAGAACACAATTTGGGCCAACCTGGTGGGAGTTGTTTTTGGCGTATTCATGTACTTCCCGACGCTGGTGGAAGTACCCATTGCCCGCATGTTCCTCGATCTGGGTATGGCCCGCGGACCGCTGCTGGCTTATCTGCTGGCGGACCCGGAACTATCGCTGCAATCCATCCTGGTATTAAACGGCGTGATGGGCCGCAAGAAAACCGTCGTTTATGTCAGCCTGGTAGCCGTTCTGAGTACGCTGGCAGGCTACCTGTTTGGGGTGGTGATTGCCAGCGTCTAGCATCACGACCGCAAACTGGAATTCGGTTAACTGCATTTGGTAAATCATGGCGCGAGAAGAAAAAATGGAAACGAAATCTTTCCCAATGCCCCCATCCGATGTGAAAAAACCGCCAGATCTAGAAAAGTCCGTGGACCGGCTGGCCGATTTGCTGGCCGAAACCAGTGAGGTCCGGGAATTGATTCGGGCTGCCGTGGACCTCAAAAATGATCCAGACCTCATTCGCATCTCGCTCGGCATCAAAGACCTCAAAGCCGCCGAGGGGGATAACAAGCAGCCTATGTTGGAGACGCTGCTGTGCGAACGCGAAGCGCTTCCAGCGGTACAGCAATTTCGTCAGGCTGAAACCGTGGTGCGGGAACTGTTCACCAACGTGGACGAGGTGATCAGCGCCGCTGCCGGGCTGAAATTTGCCGAGAATGCCCGCGCGAACATGGATCCCTGGTCTCGCTAGGTCGGGTTAACAATCCGGAGGGAAATATGCCGCTCACCGAAGAAATAAAACAAGCCGCGATTGATCTGGGTCTAGCCTTGAATGCCAGTCTGGAAATGCAACAGCTTTTTGAGCTGGAGGATGAGACCGGTCAGGATCCACGCTATGATCACCAAATCGAGGTGGTGAAAGCGCTTTTCACGCGCACTGCACTGCGCTTGAGCACCACCATGGGCGTTAAATTCACTGATTTTGCCCATTAACGAATGGGATGATTGTTTCGGAGGAAGGTAACGATGTCCAAAGTCATTCAAACGCTGGCTCAAACGCTGGCAAATAAACAGCCGGCTGTGATAGCGACCATTGTCGAATGTAAAGGCGCTTCGCCTGCCAAGGTAGGCGCTCAGATTGTGTTGCTGGCTGACGGAAAGACGGTCGGAACGGTAGGCGGCGGCAAACTGGAGTCATCTATCCTGGAAGATGCCAAAAAGGCGATTGAGACTCAAACTTCTGGGCTGCACCATTATCAATTGACTGAAGAAGGCAAGGATGCCATCGGCACCCTGTGCGGTGGGGAGGTCACGGTTTTCGTGCAGGCCTACTTTCCCCCGCCGCAGTTAGTAATCGTCGGCGGCGGGCATATTGGGCGTCCGTTGAAGGTGATGGGCGAAACCGCCGGCTTTGAGGTGATCACTGTGGATGTGACGGTTGGCCAGGACCATGTGCCCGAGCTCGAACAGGTAAATTTGACTGCTGACAGCTCTGTGGTGCTGATCACCACCGATCATATCTCCGACGAAGCAGCCATGCGTGTGGCGCTCAAAACCCCGGTCAGCTACATTGGCATGATCGGCAGCCTTTCCAAATGCCGCACAATTCTGGAGCATCTGACCACAGACGGCTACACCGCCGCCGATTTGAATCGGGTTTACGCACCGATTGGCTTGGATCTCGGCGGCAACAGCCCGCAGGAGATTGCGGTGGGGATCCTGGCGGAAATTATTGCCTGCCGGCAGAAAAAGGGAATTAAAGACCGTCTGGTAAAAACTCGCCGGTTGAATTGACCCAATAGGCCTATTAGCCAGGCTTTACGGGCACTGAATAAACCCCTGCGCCCACAGACACCCGCCGCAAACCGGTTGATCATTCCCAAAACAGTCCACCAGGTTTGATTCCGCCATCTGGCAGCTGTTGCAAAAGGCACAGGGTGAAAAATTAAATTCCTGCAGCCGTTCCCGCAGGCGAACATAGGCCGGATCGTTCCAAAGCTCCAAGAGAGATCTTTCCTGAATGTTTCCAACCGTGTATGCGTGGGACTGGCGCTGATTTTGACCCAAATAGCTGGTGTGGCTGTGCAACAAGGATAAACATGGGCTGACTGCTCCATCCCAGCGAATGGAAACACTGCCCTTTTCAACGAATGGGCATTTATTCACCCCCAAATCGACCGGTTGGCTGGCCACTTGAAGGGATGCGCGCTCGGCAAAGATTTCCAATAGGGCGCGGAGAAGGGTTTCATCCGGGTCGCTGCGTGGCAGGGAAACGACCGGCGACCACTCGGACGGCAGCAGGTTCGCATCTTCCATTGAACGCCTGTAGAGGATCTGCTCGCGCAATTCCTTGGTATGCGGCAACACGCCGCTTATCGAAAACCGGTCGACGCCCAGCGATTTTCCCAACCGGATGATGGCTGGCAGGTCCTGGATGTTTTGCTGCATGGCAACGAAGGCAATTCCTAGTTTTGGGAGCCTTGTCTTCCGGCCATCTCGCAATGCAATCAATTGGCAGAGGTTTTCGATCACTCTGGGCAGTTCAGCGCCCAGGCGCACGTCGGCATAAGATGCGGGAGACGCGCCATCCAGCGAAACCCACAGGCGGTTCAAACCCGCTTCCACCAGTTGCTCGGCCGCAGCGGCGTCCAGCAGAGTTCCATTCGTGATCAGCTCAACCTCAAAACCTGCCTGACGGGCTGTCGTCAGCATTCGTACAATCTCTGGGTGCGCCAGCGGCTCCCCGAATCCGCCGAAGAATAGGTTTGGCAAAGGGTCAAAGGATTGTAGATCGTCCAGGATTTTCGTAAAAAGCGCCATTGGCATGGTCCCCAACGGCTCATCCCAGACATTGCGCATGCAGGTCGTGCAATCGAGATTACAAGCGTTGGTTGGTTCGATGTAAACACGTGCCAAAGCAGCTGTCGAGCGGCGAATCACCAACCCATGATCCGAGATCTCGGCATTCACCTTGCCACCCGGCTTCAGTCCAAACTGCTTGAGAACCACATCTGGCAATACCAGATTACCGTGTTCATCCAGATGGACGGAAATCGAGCTGTTGTTCTTCATTGTTTATCATCCAGTGCTGATCCCCCTAAAAAGCCAGCCCTGGTCGCATGCTTAGCAGGGATCCGGAGTGGTGGTACCAGCTGTCACCTGGCCTTTGTACAGCCGCTTCTGCAGCCAGAAAGCCACATTGACCAGTCCGATCATCACCGGCACCTCCACCAGCGGGCCAATCACCGCGGCAAAAGCCTGCCCGGAATTGAGACCGAAGACTGCCACCGCCACGGCGATGGCCAACTCGAAATTATTCGAGGCAGCGGTGAAGGACAGGGTGGTGGTTTGCTTGTAATCGGCGCCGACTGCTTTGCCCATCACAAAGCTGACCAGGAACATGGCGACGAAGTAAATCAACAGCGGGATGGCGATGCGCACCACGTCCAGCGGGATGGTGACGATCAAATTACCCTTGAGTGAGAACATCACCAGAATGGTGAACAGCAGGGCGATCAGCGTAATCGGGCTGATTTTGGGGATGAAGGTCTTGTAATACCATTCTTTGCCCTTGACGCGCGTCAGCACCATGTTGGTGATAAAGCCGGCGATGAACGGGATGCCAAGGTAGATGAATACCGATTTGGCAATTTCACCGATGGTGATGTGAACCGCGGTGCCTTCCAGGCCAAACCAGGTCGGCAGCACAGTGATGAAGACATAGGCATAGACGCTGTAAAACAGCACCTGGAAAATGCTGTTGAATGCCACCAATCCGGCGGCATAATCGGTATCACCCTTGGCAAGTTCGTTCCACACGATCACCATGGCGATGCAGCGCGCCAGCCCGATCATGATCAACCCGGCCATATACTCCGGGTAACCGCGCAGGAAAATGATAGCCAGCAGGAACATCAGTATGGGACCGATAACCCAGTTTTGCACCAGCGAAAGACCCAGCACCTTCCAGTTGCGGAAGACCTTGCCAAGTTCGTCATAATGCACTTTTGCCAGCGGTGGGTACATCATCAGGATCAGGCCAATGGCAATGGGGATGTTGGTGGTGCCAACACTTACCGCCTGGTTGAAGCCCTCGACTGCCCGGGGAAACAGATACCCCAGCCCTACCCCCACGGCCATCGCCAGGAAGATCCACAGGGTCAGGTAACGATCCAAAAAAGACAGCCGTTTGGTCACGCTTTTGTTTTCCATAGTTCAGTTCTCCTGAGATTAGGCAGAATCGGGTGTGCGGAGCGATTGGCAGGTCAGCGCCGGGTCCAGCCCCGGGTTACATTGGGGACAGGGGCAGTTCACCACCGGCCGGACAGCCAGGGATTGCAGTGTTTCCAGCGGAATGCCGGAAAATTCGGCAGCCTGCCCAATGACATCCAGAATATTTGGCTGCGTAAGGCGGTAGAAGATATTGCGGCCTTCACGCTGAGTCGCCACCAGGCCGGCTTTGCGCAGCAGCATCAAATGTTGTGAAATGCTGGCCTGACGCAACCCCAGTACCGCCTCAAAATGGCAGACACAGGCAGGTTCATGCTGAATAATGGCCAAAATCTGAATGCGGACCGGCTGCCCAATGGTCGAAAACAGGCGTGAGATTTGAGTTTCCGGCTCGATTGATATATTCGCAGACATGAATATATTATATCCAGATTGCGCACAACTGCACAATTGGCAGTCGTCACCACTTTTGCTATGCCATTCATCCTGCGGGTTTAAGCACCCTGAGCAGGTTAAGGGTGTGTCTACTTAACGGATCACCTCCGTGCAAGTGTCCATGCACGGAGGTGAATTCTCAGCCATAGCCCCCTTCACTTAGGTCTGGTTTTCATCCACGGACTGCTTTTTTACCCCGTTAGTGTTCGATGGGATCATCCTCGACCAGGAAGTCGCTGATAATATCACGCATCGAACGGGCCAAAACTACCACGCCGCCTTCCGACATTTTTTCCAAAGCTTCCTCGGGCGTTTCGGCGACCACGCTGACCATCTTATGTCTTCCGCCATCTTTCAACAACCCAAGATAAAGCTGCTTCTCGCTTCCTTCGCAGTACCAGATGTCGGCAGTATCGATATTTTGCAACCAGGTCACTTTTTTCATATCCATATGTCCTCCGCACCTGTGCTCTGAACAGAATAAATGCCCGAATCAAGACTCAGCCTCAAATTGCCTGTCATTCTGGCGTCTGTGACGCCAATTTCCGATATCGATCACCCGGCAGCCTGATTACGGCTGGTCGTGCATGAATTTTGAAGAAATTATTTTTGCGGGGCGGAAAAATCACCGCCCGGACGTCCCGGCACCAGCCTGGTGCTGGCTGCCCCCTATCTGGACAGTACGAGTTAGTCTTGCCTGCGATGTGATAAACAGAAATTACAATACGGTGGTGCGAGAAAACAATTAGCTCTTGCTGAACAATCTTTGGCGTCTACCCCCTTTGGTAAATCGGGCAAAAAATTGGTCAATCAGGCTCTAAAACGATCTGGGCATTTATAGTAGCACAAATCAATCGAATTTCAAAGAGTCAATTTTGATCAAAAAGCCTTTATTAGGTTGTGTTGACATTTCATCTTAGCCAGATCAACGCACCAGCAAAACTGAGAAAGCCAAGATGACGCTGATCCAATTTCTCAAAGCGGGAAAAGAGACGCCGGTAATGCTTGATTTTATTGAAGAAACACTCGACCAAATGCCGCTCCTTATACAGATGGTGATCGTATTCTCGCTGTTCTTTTCGGTTCTTGCGAGGTGGGATCACTGCTTCGGCTTCGTTCTCCGCAATACGGCTCAAGAATTCATCCGCGTCATACGAGCGATCCGCAATGACCCGCTCAAAATTAAACGCCGCAATCAAGTCGTCCGCCTGAGTGATGTCATGGCGCTGCCCGCCGGTCAGCAGAAAACGCAGCGGGTTGCCCAAGGCATCTACACAGGCGTGGATCTTGGTGCTGAACCCGCCTCGGCTGCGTCCAATGGCTTGGTTTTCTTGCCCACCGTTTTTTTTGAAGCACCTGCGGCGCAAGGATGCGCTCGCACAATGGTACTATCGAGCAAGATTTGCTCCAGATCCGGATCATTGGCGAAATGTTGATGCAGATCCGCCCACACCTCGTGCGCACACCAACGCGCAAAGCGTTTGTAGACCGTATTCCAGTTCCCCTGCTCTTCCGGAAGCATGCGCCATTGTGCGCCGCTGCGCAAGATCCACAAAATAGCCTCCACGAACTGCCGACATTCTGCTGCCTGTCCTGCATACGCTCGGGGGTGCTGCTGTAAAAATGCGTAGATCTTTTCCCATTGATCGTCTCGTAATCTGGCATTTGTCATGCCCCTATTGTGCCAAAAATGTCAACACAACCCTAGAGTAGTTTAATAATGACTTGCAATATTAAAGGTCTGATTCGAGAGATTGGTTGATCCCATCAATAGGATTTGAGGTCAATGGTCTCGATATTCCCCCAACTCTCCTCCCTCCGAATTTGCATCTGCCAAGGATGAACTCGTGCGTGTCGATCCTATCCAGGTGCATGTTCTCAGAGAGGGAGGTTGGGGGCGGATTGAGACGCTTGACCTATTAATTTCATAATGGGGGATGAAAACGATCCATCGGGAACGGCTTGCCATGTCCGGGGTAGACGGTTCTTATCCTGCCAGACTTCAACTTTTCGATGCTAGCATGAAAATCTGCCATGTCGTCGATCATAAAATGATGCTCAGGTCTGAACATATTCATCAGCAGGTCGCCGCAAAAAAGATCTCCATCAACGGTGAGAATGCCGATGGAGCCCTTGGAATGCCCGGGAAGATGCAGAATTTTGGCCTCAAAACCGTACTCTGAAAGATCATCTCCGTCATTCACAATAAGGTCTGGGCTAAATGGATGGAAACTGCCCGGTTTCACAAATTGGGATGAGACGAATATGATGATTTTTCCAAAGAGAGTGACGCGGTCTGCCATGGCTTTGCGGTTCCAGCCCTGATCCCCGTGTTTGACCATTCCAGCATCCTCCGCGTGCATGGCGACTTTCGCTCCATATTTTTGCTGGAGGTAGGCTGCATTTCCAGCATGATCGAAATCGCCGTGGGTCAGTAGAGCCAGTTTCAGGTTTCCAGGTGTAACACCCGCCTGGCGTAACGCTTTTTCTAGATTGGCGCAGTCAGAAGAATCGCCGGTGTCGATCAAGCAAAATCCACTACTGGTTTTCACCAGGTAGCAGGGCACTTTCAAGGGAATGGTTTGAACTTCGGACATCATGATTTCGTACCTTTTTATTCTGATTGGGAAATTCCAATCCATCATACAGTCTCAAGAACGGGGAAAGCAAGTTATCAGAATGGATGACTTTATGGATTGTCCGATCCAGTTGTAGGATCCACTACACCCGTTAAATCCACACGAGTCAAAGATAGAAAAGTGAACCCCAATCCGTGTAAGTAGGTCAGTTTCGTAATCTGGCATTTGTCATGCCCCTATTGTGCCACAAATGTCAACACAACCTAGTTGCCAGAATTACTATCGAACCAATCAGACAGCCTTTTTTCGGAATACGGCGGCTGGTCGACGTAGTGCGAGACATCATTGAACAGCATCAACCGGGCACGTACCGCATCCTTGAAATCCACAATGTTCAGGCAGGCCGGGGACTGGTCCAGCCGGTCACGATAGCCGCGGGCGTCAAAACCCAACAGACTGCTGAGCACCAGGCGGATGGTGGCTTTATGCGATACAACCGCCACGGTCTGCCCAGTGTGACTGACCACAATCTCACGGATCACCGGCAGAGCCCGCGCCATCACCATCACACCTGACTCGCCGCCCAGCGGTGCGAAGGTGAACGGATCCTGCTGCCAGGCTGCATATTCTTCCGGGTAAGTTTCCTCGACCTCCGCCCGGTGGAGAGTCTCCCAGCGCCCATGGTGTATCTCGCGCAAGCCGTCGCGCAGTTCCGGTTGCAGTTGATACGGCGCGCCTATGATCGCGGCAGTCTCCATCGTGCGGCGCATTGGGCTGGTGTAAATGGCCGAAATCTGGTCGTTGGCCAGGCGTTTGGACAAACATTCGGCCTGCCAGCGGCCTTCCTTGGAGAGGTCAACATCGGTGCCGCCTGAAAAGCGGTCCTCGGAACTGAGTGTGGTGGCGCCGTGACGTATCAGGTAAAGACGTGTGGTCATGGACCCATCCATTGGTCGGAATAATATTCGTAGTGGATATTACACCGGCTTAACAGTCTTTGCCAGTCCTTTCTTCCATGAGATAACAGGAATCACCCTGGCAGCGATTGGCATCGTTTTCCGCCTGCTGGCAGCCCGCACGGCTTAGGACCATCTGGACGTGGTTCAAGCCCTGTACTACGAGTAAATTATTTTCGGATGGCGGCAGTCAGGCCGCGGTTGGCGCGCAGCAATTCATACGGATTGGCACATGCCAGAGCGCTCGGGCTGCCGCCGCCGGTATACACCACCGGCTTTTCGAAGGCATGCTCGTCCATCACGAACAGGGCATCAAAACCGAAGGATGGTGTTCCGCCCATCGGGTAACCAGTTCGCGCCAGGATCTCCTCGGCAGTCGCCAGGCGCGGCTTGCCCTCCAACCCCAGCGCCTCTGCCACCAGCGCCGGTGAGACGCGGTCCTCGCCGCGCACAATCGCCACCACCAGACGGCCGTCCGGCGTGATCAGGCAGATGTTTTTCACCAGATCCTGCCCGGAGACGCCCAGCACAGCAGCCGCTTCCGCCACTGAGTGGGTGGACTGGTCGAACGACAGGTGTTCCACCTGCCAGCCATTTTTGGCGATGGCCATTTTCAGCCGCGCCTCGTAAGGGTCGGTCACCGGAAAGATGGTGGCAAGCTCAAAATCATTGCCCAGAGAGAACAGGCGCCGCAAGTCAGCCACAGCCCGCTTCGCCTGAGCGTGATCGGCAGCATCCAATTTCAGGTCAGCGTATTCGTCCTCGTCCAGCAGCTGGCAGTGACCGTCGGGGTGTACCAGCAGATCCAGCGCCAGGTCGACCGACGAGAGCCTGCCGGTCGTCAGCACCGCCGGGCGGGTGACGTTGCAGTACAAGCCTTTGACTTCGCCGCTGTCGCGGTCATGCATCTCGAAGATATTGAACCAGCGCCGGGTGTAAAAGGCTTCGATGAAAGGGTCGCCTTTTTTCAGCGGGATGCCTTCGAAAACGGAATCCTCGCGGTTAAAACGCGCCTCAAGTAATACTGCATCCGCGGTTTGCTTGAGAATC
>DATBWK010000167.1:0-3619 GCA_036514835.1 Bellilinea sp. | reverse complement strand
GATCTGCACCATCGCGCCCGGTTTCGGATCGTGATAGGTTTCGATCAGCCGCTGGCTATCCTTCAGGATGGTTTCTTCTGAATCGACCACACTGTCCGGCGGCAAGCCGCCCTGGCTCTCCCCCAGGCTCATTGAGCCGCGCGAGGCGTGAATGCGCATGCCCATATCGCGGGCAGCGGCGATCTCGTCGTCAAGGCGCGAGCCGTTAGGAAAGAGATACAGATGATCGGAAGCCGTGGTGCAGCCGGAGAGCGCCAATTCGGCCAACGCTGTTTGGGTGGAAATGTAAATATCCCGCGGGCGCAGCCTGGCCCAAATGGGATACAGGGTTTTGAGCCAGTTGAACAAATTGGCATCCTGCGCCGCCGGAACGGCGCGGGTGAGCGTCTGGTAAAAATGATGGTGGGTGTTGACCATTCCCGGCAGTACCACATGACCCGTCAGATCAAGGATTTCGTCAGCCTGTGACGGGAGCTCTGCGCTCTGCCCAACCTGCTCGATAAAGCCGTCACGGATGAATAGACCCCCGCCTGGAATCTCCCGGCGGGCACCATCCATGGTGACCAGAACTGCTGCGTTCTTTACAAGCAATGTTTTCGACATATGTCGGTAAGGTCTGAAAATTATTGGGACTGTGATGAATTACTGAAGGACAGCTGTAATGAGTTGTAAGGACAATTACAGACTAAGTTTAAGCATTTTGCCTGAAAAGTCAATTGTCAGACAACATCCAAATGTCACGATTTTTCTACCAATTCCGCGCCGCGCAGGGTGTTCTGCAACAGCATGGCAATGGTCATGGGACCAACCCCGCCGGGAACCGGAGTGATGAAACTGGCAACCGCTTTGACTTCGTCGAAGGCTACGTCACCCACCAGGCGGTAACCGCTCTTCTTAGTGGCATCCTCGATCCGGTTGATCCCGACATCGATCACCACAGCGCCCGGCTTGACCCAGTCTCCGCGCACCATTTCGGGGCGGCCTACGGCTGCTACCAGCACATCGGCTTCGCGGACGATGCCCGGCAGGTCTTTGGAGCGCGAGTGGCATACAGTGACGGTCGCATCGGCGCGCACCAGCAGCAGTGCTACCGGCATGCCGACGATGTTCGAGCGTCCCAACACCACTGCATTGACCCCGCGCAAGGTTGGCAGGGTTTTTTCTAACAGGTAGATGCATCCCGCTGGTGTGCACGGAACAAAAGCCGGTTCGCGGCCTTTCTGCGCTAACCGCCCGATATTGACCGGGTGGAAACCGTCGACATCTTTGTGGAGGGAAATCGAAGTCAGTACCGCCTCTTCGTCCAGATGAGATGGCAGCGGCAGTTGCACCAGAATGCCATTGACCCGCGGGTCTTGATTGAGTTCACGAACCACACTCTCGACTTCAGATTGGGTGGCGGTGGCAGGCAGTTCAACGCCAAAGGACTGAATGCCGGCTTCTTCACAGGCTTTGCGTTTGGAGCGTACGTACACCTGAGAGGCTGGATTGTCCCCCACCAGTACGGTCGCCAGACCAGGCACCGATTTTCCAGCCGCGACCCGTTCCGCTACCGCGACTTTTACTTTCGCGCGAACATCTTCCGCAATTGCCTTGCCATCAATAATTTCTGCAGTCATTTCCCGCTCCGTTTTCGACGATTGAAATGGTTATTGGACAGATGAACCCCAGACCTGCAGGTTGTGCAGTTATCTGACAACCTCAACGAAAATTATACCCGTTTCTTATTTTCAGTCTTCCTGATTTCCAGGCCTTTCAAAAGTAATAACACCAATGGGCAAAATCAGGAATATCCTCCCGGTGTTATTGTGAACGGATAGGCTATAATTTGCCCATCGGGAGGAAAATGCCACATGAGTAAACTTTGCGTGATCGGAACAGGCTACGTTGGTCTGGTGACGGGAACCTGTTTTGCCGATTTAGGCAGTGAAGTCCACTGCATGGATATCGACGCGAACCGGATTGATCGCCTTAAACAGGGCATCATGCCGATTTACGAGCCCGGTCTGGAGCAGTTGGTAGCCCAGAATGTGAAATCAGGCCGCTTGTGCTTCACTTCGAACATCGAAGATGCGCTGGCAGGTGCTGATTTTGCCTTCATCGCGGTGGGCACTCCCTCCGGCGAAGAAGGCGAGGCTGACCTGCAATACGTTCGGGTGGCAGCCGAAGCTATCGCGGATCTGGTGGATCACCCGATCGTGGTGGTCAACAAATCGACTGTTCCGGTCGGCACCGGCGACTGGGTGGCGGATATCATCAAGCGACGCCGCGGCGGTAAACCTTTGGATTTTGCCGTGGTATCCAATCCGGAATTCCTGCGTGAGGGCTCGGCGATCAATGACTTCATGACGCCGGATCGCGTGATTTTGGGATCGCTGGACCACGAAGCCGCGGAAAGAGTGGCAAAACTGTACCTCAGCCTGCGCTGCCCGATCATGATCACCGATTTGCGCACCGCAGAAATGATCAAATACGCTTCGAACGCCTTTTTGGCCACCCGAATTTCGTTCATCAACGAGATTGCCACCATTTGCGAGGAGTTAGGCGCGGATGTGGCCCAGGTGGCAGAGGGTATGGGGCTGGACAAGCGCATTGGACGTTCGTTTCTGGACGCTGGATTGGGCTGGGGCGGGTCCTGCTTCCCCAAGGATGTTAAAGCGCTGGCACACATGGCAGTGATTCACGGGTCCAACCCGCAGTTATTGCAGGCAGTGATGGAGATCAACCGCAACCAACGGCGGCGCGTTTTGCTGCGGTTGCGCAAGGAACTTGGCGGACTGGACCAAAAAGTGATCGGGATGCTGGGATTGTCCTTCAAGCCCAACACCGATGATATTCGCGAGGCGCCGGCTCTGGAATTAATCCACCTGCTGGAAAACGAAGGGGCGACCGTTCAAGCTTACGACCCGCAAGCCATGGAAAATGCCCGCTCGGTGCTCCCGCAAACCCGGCTGGTCAACACACCGTACGAAGTGGCAGAAGGCGCGGATGCGCTCGTATTGGCAACCGAATGGAACGAGTTCAAACAGCTGGATTTCGAACGCGTTAAAGGGTTGATGCGCGGCAACCTGGTGCTGGATGGACGCAATCAATGGGATTGCGAACGGCTGAAGGGGCTCGGGTTTAAGTATTTCGGAATTGGTAGAGGTACGAACGGGAAATAATTCCCAACCCGTAATTTGGAAGGACTAAAAAAATACGGGCTGACATATAGGTCAGCATCTACAGTAGGGGTCGACCCACGTGTCGACCCCTATTTTCGTTCAGGTCGACAATTAACGACAGCCGTTGTTTATGGAATCCATAAGAATACTATTTACATTCCGCCAGGTTTGCCAAAGATCCCGGGGAATACTTATTTACCAAATACGATATGGTGTTCCTGAACGTATTGGTTGAGGAATTGACCGGTATACGAATCCGGGTTGGCGATGACTTCCTCCGGAGTGCCGGCTGCCACCAACAGGCCTCCGCGGTCGCCGCCATCCGGACCAAGGTCAATGATATAGTCTGCCACCTTGATGATGTCCATGTTGTGCTCGATGATCAGCACCGAGTTACCAGCATCCACCAGCCTCTGCAGCACCTCGATCAACTTGTGCACGTCGGCGGCGTGCAG
>DATBWK010000166.1:0-17632 GCA_036514835.1 Bellilinea sp. | reverse complement strand
AATCCTCTAGCAGTTAACATGCGAGGCATGCGCAGACATAGAAACTGCCTGCGCATGCCCCGGCATTTACCAGAATCGGAGATTTCCGATTGCTGGCAGATTTAACGTTTGGTGTAGGTCGGTGCCTTGCGGGCGCGCTTGAGACCTGGCTTCTTGCGTTCCTTGATGCGTGGATCGCGAGTGAGCAGACCGAACTTGCGCAGACCGGGAATGAATTCAGGGTTCAACTTGACCAAAGCGCGGGCCAAACCCAGCGTGACGGCACCCGTTTGACCGGTGACACCGCCGCCGTTGACCAGTACGGTTACGTCGAAGGTGGCTCCGTCCTGTCCGGTGACTTCAAAGGGTTTGAGAATGGCTTCGCGGTCGCCCAGGCGGGGGAAGTATTCTTCCACCAGTTTCTGGTTGACGATGAACTTGCCCGACCCGCTCATGAGACGTACGCGGGCGGTGGCTTCTTTCCGGCGTCCAATACCTTCAATATACTGAACTGACATTTGTTTCCTTGCTCCTTATTTGGCAACCGGTTCCGGGGTTTGCGCCGTATGGGGGTGCTCAGCACCACCGTAGACCTTCAAGCGCTTGATGAGCTGGCGGCCCAGTTTGTTATGGGGCAGCATGCCCCACACCGCAGCCCGAATCACACGATCCGGGTGGGTAGCGATCTGCTCGCGCAAACCGACTGTTTTCAGACCGCCGGGATAACCGGAATGCTTGTAGTAATTCTTGGTGTCCAGGCGTTTTTCGCTCAGACCCAGTTTAGCAGCATTCACCACTACCACATGATCGCCCACAGCAACGCCGGGGGTAAAAGTTGGTTTGTGTTTTCCCAGCAGGTAGGCAGCGATTTGCGTGGCAAGACGGCCCAAGTTCTGGTCCGCTGCGTCCACCAGCAGCCAATTCGACTCTGGTATTCCTTTAACGACGTACGTCTTATCCACTGTCTTTATCTCCACTTGCAATTAGGGTTTGGTACGACCCTTGCGTTATTAGCCGATCATCCGAAAAAAGCACACGTTCCAGAACCAGTCCGTTTGGTTTTGCAAGCCCTGGTGTCAGGGGGCTGGGAGACTGGAGGGCGGAGGCAAATTTCTCTAATGAGAGTTGCTTTTGCCCTACCAGAACTTGCAAAAACACCAGACGCCGCACCATGCGGTAGAGGAAGGCATTGGCGGTTACTGTGAATAACCAGCCGTCTTCTTCCGCTACCCACTCCGCCGCGAATATCGTGCGGATGGTGGTGCCTCCCGGTTTGAGAGGTGAACCGAATGCCGCAAAATCGTGCGAGCCGGGCAAGCTGGCAGCTGCCTGAATGAGCAGGCTGCTTTCCACTTGCGGCCAGACACGCCAGGCATACCGTTCACGCAGCGGGTCGCGGTTTGGCTGGCAGAAAAGATGGTACTGGTAGCGGCGGGCGGTCGCTTTGTAGCGAGGATGAAAGTCCGCTGCTGCCAGACACACATCGCGGGCTGCCACGTCTGCCGGGAGGTGGGCATTGAGTGCCCGTCCCAACTTCTCTGGCGAGTGCGCCCACTCCAGGTCGAAGGCAATGACCTGACCTGAGGCATGCACACCGCTGTCGGTGCGTCCCGCATAGAAGATGGCGTCACCCTGCCAGTCAAGGCGATGTAACGCGGCTTCTATTTCTGCCTGAACCGTTCGGCTGCTTCCCTGCCGTTGAAAGCCCTGGAAGTTTGTGCCGTCGTAGGCTATGATAACCTGGTAATGTGCCATTCCATTCCGGTAACCTTACCCGGAAAGTTCTTACGCTTCAACCAACTCAATCAGGACCATTTCGGCCGAATCACCCAGCCGAGGGCCCAGTTTGAATACACGAGTATAACCACCGGGGCGGTTTGCGAACCGCGGTCCGATGTCGTCGAACAGTTTTTTGACAGTGTTCGCATTCGCCAGGCGGGCTGCTACCAGACGGCGGGCGTTAACTTTATCGATATCGCTGCCGTTCGCGCTATTTTTGGCAATGGTGATCATCTTTTCGGCTTCGCCGCGGATGGCCATGGCTTTGGCGCGGGTAGTTTGCATGCGTTCATGTTCAAAAAGCTGGTTGATCAAAGTCCGGCGCAATCCAATGCGCTGGTCCTTGGTCCGACTCAGTCTATAGCCAGAAATCTTGTGACGCATAACTCTTACTCCGTCTCGTTTTCGTTTTGCAGGAAACCTTTTTCCTGCATCTTCTGTCGCAGCTCATCCAGGCTCTTCTCGCCGAAATTGCGGATGGACATGACTGCTTCGTCACCCTTCTCGAGCAGCTCGAGCACATCGCCGACCGTGGTGATGCCGGTGCGTTTCAACGAATTGAAGACGCGCACAGACAGGTCCAGGTTTTCGATGGGGGTTTCAGCGGCTTCACTTGTCAGGCGGCTGCCGGAGATTTCTTTCTCGGCTGCCAGCATGATTGTGTCTTCGCTAATGCCAGACACCATACGCAAGTGATCGATGAGAACTTTGGAAGCGGTACCCAACGCTTTTTCAGGAGCGATGGTTCCATCTGTCCAGATTTCCAAAACCAATTTTTCATAATTGGTGTTTTGGCCAATACGGGCGGCGGCAACCGTGAAATTGACACGGGTTACCGGGCTGTAGATGGCGTCCACGGGCAGCTCGCCAATGGGCAGGCGGCCGGAGCGGTCAGCAGCAGGTGAATAGCCGCGTCCACGTTCCACCACCATGTCCAGTTCGAAGCGGGTGCGGCTGTCGTCTACCGTAAACAGGTACAGGTCGGGGTTGACAATTTCAACCTCGGCGGGAACCTGAATATCGGCACCGGTTACCGTACCTTCGCCGCGCACGTCCAGGTGCAGGTGGGAGGATTCCACATCGTGGAGCACCAACCGCAGCTGCTTGATCTGCAACTGAACCTGGATGACGTCTTCCCGGACACCGGGAATTTCACTGAACTCGTGGAGAACATCGGTAATACGCACCGACGTTACTGCCACGCCATCCAATGATGAAAGCAAAACACGACGAAGTGCATTACCGAGGGTGTCGCCAAATCCCCGTTCAAGGGGACTAATAACGAACTTCCCGTAATTACGGGCCTCTCCGTCTCGCTCAACCTTCGGCTTGACCATATTACTCAAGGCACACAAGTTACACCCCTTTCCGATGCACGAAAATCACACATTTGCACTCCGACAGGATTACCGAGAGTAATACTCGACGATCAGCTGTTCATTAAGGTTACCGTCGATCTCGGCGCGTTCGGGCAGGCGCAAGACCTTGCCACTCAGCTTCTTTAGATCGCGGTCGAGCCAACTTGCGCAGGCCCGTTTTTCGGCATAGTCAGAAAGATCTTTGAAAAATGGTTTGCTGCGGGAGCCCTCGCGGACCTCAACCACATCCTCTGGTTTCACCAGCATGGATGGGATGCTCATGCGACGGCCGTTGACATTGAAGTGACCATGATTAACCAACTGACGGGCTTCTGCCCGGTTGACAGCGTAGCCCATGCGATAAACGACGTTATCCAACCGTTGTTCAAGCATTTGCAGTAAAGTGAAGCCGGTCATGCCTTTCGTACGTCGGGCGACGCCGAAATAGCGGCGGAATTGGGCTTCGAGCACGCCGTACGTGCGGCGGGCCTGTTGTTTGGCGCGCAGCTGACGGGCATAGTCGGAGGCGCGGTCTGAACCGCCACGGCCAGCGCCGGCTCGTCCGTGCTCACCAGGAGCAAAAGCGCGGCGCTCGAACGCACACTTAGCGGTAAAGCAGCGCTCGCCTTTCAAAAACATTTTGAAACCTTCACGCCGGCATAGTTTACAAACCGGACCAATATATCTAGCCATACCTTCCCTCTCTCAAAAAAATTAGACGCGGCGTTTCTTCGGAGGCCGGCAGCCGTTGTGGGCAACCGGGGTGATATCCGAAATGGATCGCACTTTAATACCCATGCCCTGGATGGCCCGAATTGCAGATTCGCGTCCGGGACCGGGGCCTTTGACAATCATATCGACTTCCTGCAGGCCCATGGCCTGTGCGGCTTTGAGCGCTTGCTCGGCAGCCAGACGGGCGGCAAACGGGGTGCTCTTGCGAGAACCCTTGAAGCCGGCCGATCCCGCACTCGCCCAGCAAACGGCATTGCCTTGCTGATCTGTCACGGTGATGATGGTATTGTTAAATGACGCGTAAATGTGCACCTGTCCAGAGGACAGCGTGCGCTTTACTTTACGCGGCGCGCTCGTGCGGCGCGCTGATCGTACATTCTGTGCCATAGTTCCTCGCTATCAACCTCAATTTACATCAGAGTACAGCGTAATCCATAAACTGGGCAGCGCCAGCCAGTTGGCCGCTGGGGTGGGAAGGACCCCAAAACCAGCCAGCGCTATTTGCCAGATTATTTCTTGGTAGCTCCACGACGGCGGCCGCGACCAGCAACGGTCTTCTTTGGGCCTTTGCGCGTGCGTGAATTAGTGCGGGTGCGTTGGCCGTGCACGGGTAGATTACGGCGGTGGCGCAGGCCGCGATAGCAGCCGATTTCAATTAAGCGCTTGATGTTCATCTGCACCTTGCGGCGCAGATCGCCTTCTACCTCGAAGTTTTGACCAATGAATTCACGAATCAGATTGACATCTGTTTCGCTCAGGTCCTTAACCCGTATGTCCGGATTGACCTTGGTACCCGACAGGATCTTGTGTGCCCGAGTAGGGCCGATCCCAAAAATATAGGTCAGAGCAGTTTCTATCCGCTTGTTGCGCGGAAGGTCGACACCTTCAATTCTCGCCATATTTCCTTATCCCTGTCGCTGTTTGTGCTTTGGGTTTTCGCAAATGATATACAAGGTTCCGGAACGCTTAACGACTTTGCATTTCGCGCAGCGTTTTCGGATGGATGGTGATACTTTCATGATCGGATACTCCTCACATAATGCTACAAGGACAGCCAAAGACTCGATTATACCCGAGGAAATTGGATTCGTCCAGGGCTTGCGCCATTAGCCAGTAGAGTCAGGATGCGCGGACCGTTTTCAGTGACCGCGACCGTGTGCTCATAGTGGGCAGTCGGTAAACCGTTTCGCGACACGACTGTCCATTGATCAGCCAGCACGCGTGTAAACGGCGAGCCGATTAACACCATGGGTTCGATGGCGATCGTCATGCCAACCCGCAGCTGCATGCCGCGTCCGGCGATGCCGTAGTTTGGCATTTGCGGGCCTTCATGCATATCGCGCCCAACACCATGGCCGGTGTACTCACGGGTAACTTGCAACCCGCGATCTTCCACGAATTTCTGCACCGCGGCAGAAACATCTCCGACATGATTGCCAGCCACCATCTGGTCGATCGCAGCGTAGAGCGAGCCTTCGGTGACTTCGAGCAGGTTGGCAACCTGGTCTGAGACCTTGCCGACCGGCACTGTGATGGCCGAGTCAGCGACGAACCCTTCATAAACCGTACCGCAATCGATGGAAACGATGTCCCCTTCACGCAGCTTGCGCTTTGAGGTAGGGATGCCATGCACCAGTTCTTCGTTGATACTGACGTTGGTGCTGGCGGGGTACGGGTAAGGACCTGGGTAGTTTTTGAACGGCGAGTAAACACCGTACTTGTGAAGCACCGCTTCGGCCGCATCGTTCAAGTCCGCGGTGGAAGCCCCGGGATGAGCCGCATCACGCGCAGCCGCCAACGCTTCCGCGTTGATCTGGCCAGCCTGCTGCATAAGCGCTAGCTCAGCGGCAGATTTGATGGTGATTTGGCGTTCCCAGGACATTCAGACGTTTCCTTAACTAAGCTACAGCTGCCAGCAATGCACTGGTCACATGATCGATGGATTGAGTACCGTCAACCTCGACTAACAAACCAGTCTGGCGGTAGTGATCGATAAGCGGGCTGGTTTGTTCGAGATAGACACGAATGCGGCGCTCAACTGTGGCGGGTTGATCGTCTTCCCGTTGGTAGAGTTCAGAACCGTCTTCGTCGCAGATCCCGTCCTTGAGGGGCGGATTGAACAGGCTGTGATAGATGTGCCCTTGCGCCCGGCAGGTCCAGCGGCCGCTCAACCGTTCAACGAGCACCGCGGCTGGTACCGAGATATAAGGAACACTCACCACTTTGCCATCCAATTGTGCGAGCATGTCCGAAAGAGCTTGAGCCTGGGCCGGGGTGCGCGGGAAACCATCCAAAATGGCTCCGGCTGCGCAATCCGGGCGGCTAAGCCGTTCGCGGATCATGGCAATGGTTACATCGTCCGGCACCAGCTCGCCGCGGTTCATGAAGCCCTGAGCCAGTTTTCCCAGCTCGCTTTGGGCTTTCAGGTTTTCGCGAAAGATGTCGCCTGAGGAAATGTGCGCCAAACCGGTCTTCTCGGAGAGGACCTCAGCCTGCGTACCTTTTCCTGCGCCTGGAGGACCAAGCAGGACAATGTATTTACCCATATCGCAGTCTATCCCTTGATCAGGCTTTCATCGTAACCGTGCAGCTTGAGCTCGGTTTCGATGATGGTAAAGGTATCGCGAACCACGCCTACCACAATCAGCAGACCAGCAGCGGTGATCAACAGACCCGCATTGCGGGCTGATGCCGGCAGGAAGAGGTTCAAAATGAACGGCAGCACCGCCACGAAGCCCAGGAAGAACGCGCCGGGGAAAGTGATACGCCGCTGCACTTTAGTCAAATATTTTTGCGTGGCTGGGCCGCGCAGCACGCCAGGGATCTGGGCGCCTTGCCGCTTGAGTGTTTCACCGTAGTTCTGTTGAGCGAAAAGCACGTCTGTATAGAAGAAGGTGAAGGCCACGACCATCACAAAGTACAAGATGGCATACCAGCCGCTCTGACCGCCGAAAATGTTGTAGACGCCGGAGGACAGGCTTGCCACCCAAACAGTCTTGGAGTTAATGAAGTAACTGGCAATGATGGCGGGGAACAACAAGAGCGACTGAGCAAAGATCAGTGGGATCATGCCGGCCATGTTGACCATCAACGGTAGGTTGCTGCGCACCGGCATGGACATGCGGTTGCCAACGCGGCGGCCTGGGAAGAGCACCGGCACGTTGCGGCGCCCCTGCTGGACGTAGACGATCGCAAAGATAGTCAGTGCCATGATCAGCAGAATCACAATGGTGAGCCACCAGCCGTTTTGTTTATCGCTCCATAGGCCGATCAACTGTTGCGGCATTTGAGAAACGATACCGGAGAAAATGATCAGCGAAAGGCCCTGGTTAGGAATACCATATTCGGAGATCAATTGCCCCAGCCAGATGCCCAGCATGGTACCGGCGACCATGGCGACGAGGATTGTCAAGGTCGGCAGCAGGCTGGCGCCGCTGAAGCCGTATGCAAAGTTCAGCACGGTTTGACCGGTCTGCCCGGCCAAAGAGTTGAAAATGTTAATCTGTCCAATCGCCGATAGCAAGCCCATCGGCACGGTCAGAATGATGGTCCACTTTTCCATCCACTTCTGGCCTTCGCGGGGATTTTCCTTCATGCGGCGTTCGAGTGCCGGAATGATCGGCACCAGCAGCTGCAGGATAATCTGCGCGGTGATGTAGGGATAAACCCCCATCGCCAAAATGGAGAAGTTTGAGATGGTTCCACCAGAAAGCAGATCGAGCAGGCCAAACAGCGTTCCAGCTGCGCCCGTCGAAGAGACGACACTCTGAATTACCTCGCGGTTAATCCCAGGGACCGGGATGTTGGCTGCCAGCCGGTAGAGCACCAGCAGCATCAGGGTGATGAGTAGCTTTTTTCGGATGTCTTCCGATTTCCAGAGATAGCGCCATGCTGACCGCTTCATGCGTGGGTCTCCTTATACCTGGGCTCAGGCGATGATTTCAACCTTGCCACCGGCAGCCTCAATTTTGGCCTGGGCGCCTTTGCTGACGCGCTGGACACGAACAGTCAGCGCTACGGCAATTTCACCACGGCCAAGGATTACAACCGGATTGGCCAGTTTGTGAAGCAAATTTGCTTCGGCCAGGGTTTCCGGAGTTACAACACTTTTGGCGGGAAATTTCGCCGCAAGCTGGGTCAGGTTGACTTCGTTATATTCAACCTGATTGGGCGGGGTAAAGCCCTCACCGCGCATGAAGGGTAAGCGGCGGTAGATAGGCAGGTTACCACCCTGGCGGTACTGATGACCGCCCTCACCCGAGCGCGACGACTGGCCTTTGGTACCTTTACCGCTGGTTTTACCTTGTCCAGCGGAGATACCACGGCCAACGCGTTTGCGTTCTTTTTTGGCGCCTTCATTTGGCACAAGATCATTCAGTTTCATTACGCACCCTGCTCTTCAATTAATACCAGGTGATTTACTTTGCGCAGCATGCCACGCAGCACCGGGGTATCTTCTTGCACCACACTTTGGTTCATGCGGCGCAGGCCAAGCGCCCGAACAGTCGCTTTATGCCGTTCCGAGTAGCCAATGGCGCTCTTAACCAAAGTGATGCGCAGCATCTTTTTGGTTTCTTTTTTCTTAGCCATTCTTCCTCCGCTCCCAGAAGGGCAGCAGTTCGCTGACGGGTTTACCGCGGCGGACCGCTTCTTCTTCTGGCGATTTGAGCTGGTCCAAAGCCTCGAAGGTGGCTTTCACCACATTGAGAACATTGGCGCTGCCCATCGATTTGGTCAGAATGTCGTGGTATCCGGCGGACTCGAGAACGGCACGTACGCCGCCCGCTGCGATGACGCCCGTACCAGCCGAAGCCGGTTTGAGCAGCACCTTGGCCCCAGCCGTGCGGCCAGTGACCTCATGCGGGATGGTTGTGCCAGTCATCGCGACGCTGCGGATGGTCTTATGAGCACGCTCGGTCGCTTTGCGCATGGCATCCGGTACGGCATTGGCTTTGCCGATTCCCAGCCCAATGCTGCCGTGGCCATCGCCGACGACAACGGTGACACGGAACTGGAAGCGGCGACCGCCTTTGACGACTTTAGCCACGCGAGCGATCTCGATGACGCGCTCTTCGAATTGCTTTTCCATATTTGAATAATCAGTCATTTCCATAGTCAGGCCCTTTATCTTTGATCACAGATCAGCCTAGAAAACCAGGCCAGACTCTCGGGCAGCATCGGCCAATGCTTTGACTCGACCAACATAGCGGAAACCGCCGCGGTCGAACACGACCTCTTTGACGCCCTTGTCTTTGGCACGTCTGGCGACGAGTTCTCCCACCAGTCGAGCCTGCTCAGTTTTGGTTTTTCCGTCCAATTTACCGTTAAGTTCATGGTCAATGGTGGAAGCGGCAGCCAGGGTGTGACCAGCCTGGTCATCGATCACCTGAGCGTAGGTTTCCGACAGGCTGCGGAAAACAGCCAGTCGCGGCCGGGCCGGTGTGCCAGCAATGAACTTGCGCACGCGGCGGTGTCTGCGGATTCTTGCTTCGGTTCGATTTAATTTAGACATACGCCATCACCTACTTCTTGGCCTTGCCGGCCTTACCAGCTTTACGGCGGATCTTTTCACCCAGATAGTGGATGCCTTTACCATGATACGGTTCCGGGGGACGGATTTTGCGGATGTCCGCGGACACCTGCCCGACGACCTCGCGGTCGTAACCGTTCACCTTCACCTGGCGGGTTTTGGTATCTACTTCAAAGGAGATACCATCTTCCGGTTCCACAATAACGGGGTGAGAGTAACCAACAAACAATTTCAGGTTTTTACCATCCATCTCGGCGCGATAACCAACGCCATCGATTTCAAGCACCTTGGTGAATCCCTGGCTTACGCCGGTCACCATATTTTGAATTAATGCCCGGGTCATCCCGTGCAGCGCGCGCACATTGGCTTCTTCAGAGCTGCGAGAAACGTCGATTTGCCCATTTTCAAAGGCAATGGATACTGCCTGGGAAAATTCACGCTTCATCTCGCCCTTGGGGCCTTTAATATGCACCAGCGAACCAGCCAGGTCCACCTGCACGCCCGCGGGGATAACCACCGGTAAGCGACCAATTCGGGACACGATTTATCCTCCTGTGCGCTTTCCGGGCTACCAAACCTTGCAGATGATCTCGCCGCCAACATTCAACTGGCGAGCTCGCTGCCCGGTCATGACGCCCTTGGGGGTGGACAGGATAGCGATTCCCAGACCGGAAAGGATCCAGGGAATTTCCTGTTTACGGGTATAAACGCGACGGCCCGGCCGGCTTACACGTACGATTCCGGTGATGACCGGTTGTCGCTGGCGGCGCTCGCCGACGTACTTGAGGCGGACGCGCAGGACACGCTCGAACGTTTTTTCGCCATCAACGACTTCGTAGCCATCGATGAAGCCCTCTTCTTTGAGGACGCGGGCAATCTCTGCCTTAATTTTTGAATTCGGCATCGCGATAACGGGCAGGCCAATCATCATGCCATTCCGTACGCGGGTCAACATATCAGCAATTGGATCATTTACACTCATGCCTACCTCCGGCCTGGGGCTACCAGGATGCCTTAGTCACGCCGGGGATCTTCCCTGAGAGAGCAAGTTCCCGGAAGCAAATGCGGCAAAGACCAAAACGACGTATAAATCCACGCGGGCGGCCGCACAGGCGGCAGCGGTTGCGAATCTGGACCTTGAATTCGCGCCGTTTTTCACGATATTCCATGCATTTCTTGGCCATACTAGTCCTTCCTGAAAGGCATACCAAGCAGCTGCAGCAATTTGGCAGCCTGATCATCCGACGGCGCCGTCGTTACGACGGTAATTTCCATCCCACGGACTTTATCGACCTTGTCATATTCGATTTCCGGGAAGATGATCTGCTCCCGCAAGCCCAGGGTGTAGTTGCCGCGTCCGTCGAAAGCTTCTGCGGAAACTCCGCGGAAGTCGCGCACGCGCGGCAAAACGATATTCATCAAACGGTCGAGGAAAGACCACATACGGTCGCCGCGCAGGGTGACCATGGTGCCAATTGCTCGCCCTTCGCGCAGTTTGAAGGCAGCAATGCTGGTGCGGGCTTTGGTGATGACCGGTTTTTGACCGGTGATCTTGGCCAAATCGCCGCTGGCTGCTTCCAAAGCTTTGGGGTTATCCATTGCTTCGCCCAGACCGATGTTGATGACCACTTTGGTGACGCGCGGCACCTGCATAACGTTGGTCAAGTTCAATTCCTTGAACAGCGCAGGGGCCACTTCTTTCTGATAACGTTCTTTCATAATGTTCATAATCTAGCTCCGATGGCCTATTCGTCGATGATGGATTCGCAATGTTTGCAAACCCGCACAGATTTGCCATCTTCCGAGCGGGAGAGTCCCACACGGGTCGCTTTGCTGCACTTGGGGCAAACCAGCATGACATTGGAGACGTCGAGCGGTGCCTCGAAGCGCACTTTTCCCGGAGAAATGGTGCGGCCCTGTGATTGGACCTGGCGTTGGTGCTTGGTGCGCAAGTTCACGCCCTGAACCACAACCCGTTCATCCTTGGGCAGCACGCGAATGACTTCGCCGCGCTTGCCTTTGTCTTCCAAACGGCCGCTAATGACTTCGACCGTATCGCCTTTATGGATTTTCAAATTCATCGTTTCGCTCCTGCTCCCTGCCTAGATAACTTCCGGTGCAAGGGAGACGATTTTCATGAAGCCCTTTTCACGGAGCTCACGAGCGACCGGTCCGAAGATACGAGTGCCTTTTGGATTGACACCATCGGTATCCAGGATCACCGCAGCATTGTCGTCAAAGCGAATAGAGGAACCGTCTTCACGACGCCATTCTTTGGAACAGCGCACGATGACAGCCTTGACGATCTCGCTTTTCTTGACCGACCCCTGGGGAGTTGCCGATTTCACTGTGGCGACGACGATATCGCCAATGGAACCATAACGGCGGGTGGAACCACCCGACACATGGATAACCAGCAATTCGCGGGCACCGGTGTTATCTGCAACTTTTATACGAGACTCCTGCTGGATCATGCTTATGCTCCTTCGCCAGGTGGCTCGATTTCAACATATTGGTGCTTCACGATCGATTCGACTGCCCAGGCCTTCTCGCGGGAGATGGGAGCAGTTTCCACGATCACAACTTCATCGCCGATCTGGCAGCCGAGGATGTCGTGGGCCTTGATCTTGCTGGACGAATGCACCACTTTTTTATACAAAGGGTGAGAATAGGTGCGGGTGATCTTCACCACGACCGTCTTCTGCATTTTGTTGCTGGTAACAACACCGGTTAATCGACGCCGAGTGTTCATTTTCCACCTTCCCGCTCTTGTGAAAGTTCGCGCTCGCGAAGAACGGACATATAGCGAGCAATTAAGCGGCGGGTGACCTTCAACCGGCTGGTATCAGTCAACTGCCCGGTAACAACCTGGAAACGCAGGTTCATCAACTCCTGACGGGTATCCGCCAGTTTGATTTTCAGTTCATCGATCGACATCAGGCGAATCTGCTCGTTGTTCATGCTGATTCTCCTGAAGGACCTTCATGCCGAGCAATAACTTTGGTCTTGATCGACAATTTATAGGAAGCCTGGTGCAGGGCTTCGAGCGCCTGGTCACTGGGTAAACCACCCACTTCGAACATAATGCGCCCGGGCTTTACGACCGACACCCAGTATTCCACATTCCCTTTACCTTTACCCATACGAGTTTCCGGGGGTTTCTGAGTATAGGGATGGTCCGGGAAGATTCTGATCCAGACCTTTCCACGGCGTTTCATCTGGCGGACAACGGCGCGGCGGGCGGCTTCGATCTGGCGGGCGGTTACCCAACCCGGTTCCATTGCCTGGAGACCGAACTCGCCGTACAAGAGTTCTGCTCCACGCAAAGCCAGACCCCGCATGTTACCGCGCTGCTGCTTGCGCCACTTTACACGTTTTGGCATCAACATAGCTGCTAACCTCTCTCATCACGCTTTGGGAATGACCCAGCGCAAGGTTTATTCACTAACATAAACGCCTTCGGTGGATTCGGCTTTCTCTTCCACACCTGGCAAGACGTTGCCCAGATAAACCCAGACTTTGATGCCGATTTTGCCATAAGTGGTCAAAGCTTCGGCACGCGCAAAATCGATGTTCGCGCGGATCGTCTGCAGAGGCACACGCCCCTCGCGCAGCCAGACGCTGCGGGCCATTTCTGCGCCGCTCAAGCGGCCAGCTACTTCGATCTTGATTCCCAGAGCGCCCTGGCGCATTGCCTGTTGCAGCGCGCGTTTCATGGCGCGGCGGTAGGCAACCCGGCGCTGGATCTGCCCGGCGATGTTCTGGGCAACCAGAAACGCGTCACAGTCCGGCGATTTAATCTCTTTAATGTCAAGATCGATCTTCTTTTTGGTAAGCGCCTCGAGGTCGGTGCGGACCTTTTTGACGGTTTCACCTTTACGGCCAATCAATATACCGGGTTTAGCGGTGTGAACGATGACCTTCACTTTGCCCGGGTAACGCTCAATCTCAACCTTGGCGATGCCAGCCTTGTCGGCGCTGGCGAAAATCAACTTGCGGATTGCGAAATCCTGGTGCAGTTGATCGGTATATTCGGCGCCATCAGCGAACCAGCGGCCTTCCCATGGTTGGTGAACGCCCAGACGAAACCCAATCGGATGTACTTTACGACCCATAATTTCTCCTGGTGTCTGTCTCTTGCTTGCCGGTTACCTTCTTGTCAGAAGGTCTGCCAGCCAGCCCGATTCTTACTCTTGCTCCCGCAAGATTACGGTCACGTGCGACGATCGCCGCAGTAACGGCTTGAAACGGCCACGAGCTCCAAAGCGGCGCCACTTTCGGGTGGGTGCTTCATCGGCTGTTATCTTATAGATATACAGGTCGTCGCGATTGACGCCAAAGTTCTCTTCGGCGTTAGAGACTGCCGAGGCAACCAGCTTGCGCAGGTCGGACGCGGAGCCTTTGTTGGTGAACGCCAGAATATCCAGGGCATCATTGGCCCGCTTGCCGCGCACCATGTCAATTACCAGGCGCACTTTTTGAGCGGACACGGATAGATTTTTCAGTTCAGCACGAATATCAGAAGCCATTTTCTACCTCTTCGTGGACTTTTCCGCCATGTGACCGCGGAAGTGGCGGGTCGGTGCGAACTCGCCCAGGCGATGGCCAACCATATTTTCGGTGATGTAAATCGGCACATGCCGGCGGCCATCGTGCACTGCGACCGTGTGACCCACCATTTGGGGGAAGATCACAGAAGCCCGGCTCCAGGTGCGAACGACCTTTTTATCACCGCGGGTGTTCATCTGCTCGATTTTTTTCAGCAACTTCGGGTCAAAATACGGACCCTTCTTTAATGAACGTGACATATCTCGTCCTTCTTTCTCGGTTTCAACCTATCAACCTGGGCCGATTACCGCTTGGCCGTGCGACGGCGTACGATGTACTTGTCGCTGGTCTTGTTGCGGCGGGTCCGATACCCACGAGTGGGGCGGCCCCAGGGACTCTTGGGTCCTGCCATACCGGTAGGCTGGCGGCCTTCGCCACCACCATGTGGATGGTCGCGTGGGGACATAGCAGTACCGCGCACCGTGGGGCGGATGCCCATGTGGATCTTGCGGCCGGCTTTTCCCAGTTTGATATTGCTGTGATCCAGATTACCGACCTGGCCGATGGTGGCGAAGCACACCTGGCGGATGAGGCGAACCTCACCGGAAGGTAAACGCACCTGGGCGTAGTCGCCTTCTTTAGCCAGCAGTTGGGCAGCGGTGCCAGCGGAACGTACCAGCTGACCGCCGCGGCCTTCCTTGAGCTCGATGTTGTGGATCATCGTGCCAACCGGGATGTTGGAAATGGGCAAATTGTTGCCAGGGCGGATATCGGCGTTCTTGCCGGAAACCACGAGGTCGCCAACTTTCAGGCCAACCGGTGCGATGATGTAGCGTTTTTCGCCATCAACGAACACCAGCAAGGCCAGGCGGGCGGTGCGGTTTGGGTCGTACTCGATGGCCGCGACCTTGGCAGGAATTTCCAACTTGTTACGTTTGAAGTCCACCAGGCGAATGTACTGGCGATTGCCGCCGCCCTGATGCCGCACTGTGATGCGGCCGGTATTGTTGCGGCCAGCATGCGCGGTGCGCAGCACGAGCAGCGACCGCTCGGGTTTCGACTTGGTGATTTCTTCAAAGCCGTAGCCGGTCATATTGCGCAGACCGGGGGTTACTGGTTTATAAATTTTAATCGCCATTATTCAACCCCTTCAAAGATGGGAATTCTATCTTCAGGCGCCAGGGTGACAACGGCTTTCTTATAAGCAGCGTTACGAACCATGAGGCGGCGGCTGCGTGCCCGACGGGTGCGTTTGGCCGGAACATTGAGAATGTTCACGCGCAACACGGTTACATCGAAAATGGTCTCTACGGCGTCTTTCACCTGTGTCTTGGTGACTTTGTCAGCCACTTCAAACACGTACTGGTGAAGGCGATTGACCTGATAGTTCGTTTTTTCAGTCACCAACGGGCGGCGGAGAACATCAAATATGTTTGTCATGTTTTCCTCCTCCTAACCCAGGTTGCTTTGAATAATTTCCAGAGCTGCCAGGGGCAGGACAACTTTGTCGAACGTCAGAAGATCGCGAATGTTGAGGTAACCCGCGAGCATCACCTTGGTGGCCGGCAGATTGCTGCTGGACAGGATGACGTTGTCATAGTTGGTTTTTTCTGGAATAAGAACCAGGGCGCTTGACTCGCCTACCAGTAAATTCAGTGCACTGGCCATCAGACGAGTACGCGGTTCGGCAATTTTTAGTTCGTCCACGACGACAATCGAAGCCTCGGCGGCTTTCACCGAGAGAGCGGAGCGCAGGGCAGCCCGGCGCATTTTGCGGGGCATGTCCTGATTGTAGGAACGGGGATGGGGTGTAAAGATACGACCGCCGCCCTTCCATTGCGCTGCCCGGATGGAACCCTGACGTGCCCGGCCGGTACCCTTCTGTTTCCAGGGTTTACGACCGCCGCCAGCCACTTCGTTGCGGACTTTTGTGTCGTGGGTGCCCAGGTGCGCGTTCGCCATCTGGCGAACATAGGCCTGGTGCATAAGATCGATATTGACTGGGGCACCAAAGATCATTTCAGGTAATTCAACCTGATTGACCTTCTTGCCCTCCATATTGAAGACATCTGCTAACATTTCTAGTTGCTCCCGTAGTCCAGGTATGATCCGGCGTCGCAGGCCTACTGCTTGCGGGCCTCACGAATGATGACCAGGCCTCCACGAGGACCAGGAATCGCACCGCGCACACCCAACAGGTTGCGCTCAACATCTACCAGGACCACCTTAAGGTGCTGTGAAGTGACACGTTCATCGCCCATATGACCGGGGCCACGAGATCCTTTGTAGACACGACCGGGTGTGGTACCAGAGCCGCGGGAACCAGGTCCACGGTGTCGATCCGATTGACCATGGGTCTTCGGACCACCGGCGAAATGGTAGCGCTTTACTGCTCCAGCAAAACCCTTACCCTTGCTAGTACCGACAACATCCACGCGCTCCCCCACCGAGAACGCTTCAACGGTTAATTGATCCCCTTCTTTGACTTCGGGGGATTTGGCACGGAATTCGCGCAAAAAGCGCAGCGGAGGCAGGTTGAACCCTTCGCGCTTGAGGTGGCCGAGCTGGCCGCCCGTCAGACGCTTAGGCTTAACTTCTGCAAAACCCAACTGGACGGCTGAATAGCCGTCGTTTTCTGGTCGTCTAATCTGGGTAACGAAACATGGCCCAGCTTCGATAACGGTGACTGGAATAGCCGCACCACTCTCATCGAAAATCTGGGTCATGCCGATTTTCTTCCCGATCAGCCCTTTAAACATCTCGATTGTTCTCCTTGACGTTCAGAATTCCCGGGACTGTCAGCCTGGGCTTGGCTGCATCATCCCTGACGTTGGATAGTCAGCTATCTGCTGCGTCATTGTGGGGTTTGGTATGCGCCCACAGATCAGCTCTTTTCCAACTCTCGGTTGGGTTTACACCCAAAACCTTACGATTATAAATCAACTCTGCATATTTGAACAGGGTTGTCTAACATTTTGGTGCAATCTTCTGATTTCAGTACAATGACTTCAGCCGAACGAAAATCGGCTGAAGTCATTGCAGCCATTTCAATGACATGGATAATTCAGAGGTGCGCCGTACGATCACGGCGCGCATTCGCGTGCCGGTATTTCACACTTTCAAAGTTCTGTTAAATCTTGATCTCGATGTCGACGCCAGCCGGCAGGTTAAGGCGCATGAGCATGTCAATGGTTTTTGAATCCGGGTCTAAAACGTCGATCAGACGGTTATGGGTGCGGATTTCGAAGTGCTCGTGCGAGTCCTTGTCGATGAAGGTCGAGCGGCGAACGGTGAAACGCTCAATGCTGGTGGGCAGCGGTACAGGACCGACTACTTGCGCGCCACTGCGTTCAGCTGTTTCAACAATCCGCTTGGCGGATTGATCCAATACACGATGATCGTATGCTTTCAGGCGAATGCGAATGCGTTGCTTAGCCATGTTTTCCCTTATTCGAGAATCTTGGTGATAACGCCAGCGCCGACGGTCAGACCGCCTTCGCGAATGGCGAATTTCGAACCCTGTTCAAGCGCCACTTTGATGATCAACTCGACTTCCATGTTGATGTTATCACCCGGCATGACCATTTCCACGCCTTCAGGCAGCTTGATGTTGCCGGTGACATCCATGGTGCGGATGTAGAATTGCGGCCGGTAGCCAGTGAAGAAGGGCTTGTGACGGCCGCCTTCGTCGCGGCGCAGCACGTAC
>DATBWK010000165.1:0-4587 GCA_036514835.1 Bellilinea sp. | reverse complement strand
CGAAATCCCGACCTTAATCGGCCGGGATTTTTGTTAGACTACGCTCTTTTAGTTATTAGCTTTGATTAATTGTTCCAGTTGGTATGAATTCGGGAAGTTGCGCGCACCAGAATGCATGATTTTCCAGGCAGCCACAGCATTACCGCGCTGGTTGGCTTCTGCCAGGGATAAACCCTCAGCCGCAGCGGTGATAAAGCCAGCGTTGAAGGCATCGCCGGCGCCCAGGGTATCGACGACCGGCACATCGAAGGCGCTGCAATGCGAGACACCGCCGTCAGGCAGGTAAACGTCAGCGCCAGCGCTGCCGGAACGGCACACCACAGCCCTCTCCGGGCTTACCAGGGCAGCTGCAGCGGTCTGCGGGCTGTCTGCACCGGCGACTGGCATCAATTCGTCTGTCCCGGAGCCGAACAGAATGTTGCTCAGTGAAATGCCGTACCGTAGGCGAGACATACTGGCGAGATCGCCAATGGCCTCGATGCGCAGGTTCAAATCCAGCGAGACGGGAATATTCCTCTGGCGGCAGCCTTCCATTAACTCCAGGATGGTTTCGGCAGCCGGGTTTTCCCTCAGCAGTATTCCCGAGGTATGCAGCCAGCCGATCTGGTCGAGTAAATCAACCGGTAGATCTGTTTTTTCCAGCAAGTGCTGCGACGCGCCGGTGCGCGGAATGACATAGGTGATGCGCCCTTGATCATCATCCAGCACCGCGATAACCATCGAAGTCGGGATGGTATCGTCCAGCACCAGGCAGCGGGTGTCCACGCCGGCTGTCTCGAAGGTCTGCTTCAGGAAGCGGCCAAAATAGTCGTTGCCAACCTTGCCGGCGAACCAGGAATTGCCGCCCAGCACCGCGATCCCATGGGCTGTATTCCCGATGCTGCCGCCGGCTGTGATTTCAGCGCTCTTTTGTTCACCGCTGACCTGCTCGCCGCGTGCCAGCGCTGCCAGGACACGCTGCGTTGACCCATAGGGCAGAATAATATCCGGGCAGACATCGCCTATACAGAGGATGGGTTTATCCGTGCGCAGCTCGATCAAATTCCCAGTTCCTTTGCAGCGGCTTTAGCGCGTTGAACGAACAACTTGACCAACTCAGGGTCCTTGCGGCTGGTTCCGTCGGAAAATTTGATACTGGTTTTGGTGAATGAGTCGACACCCCACGGACGCACCTGGCGGATAGCCTCCGCGACATTGTCCGGACCAAGACCGCCGGCTAATATCACTTTGCAGCCAAATTTTTCCAGGCGGCGGCAAATTTCCGCGCTGACCGCCCAGTCGTGCACCACGCCGGCAGCGCCAATACCAGCGATATTGGGGTCCACCGAATCCAGGATGATGCTGTCGCAAAAAGCGGCATAATGTTCAGCGGCGAAAATTGCCTGTGACCCGGTAACCGGGATGGCCTGCAGCACTTCGATGCCGGGCTGCAGACGCCGGGCGGTATCCGCAAATTCGGCAGTGGCGTAATACTGGTTGCCGCACACGTGGATCACATCTGGCTTGAGCTGCTGAATGACCCGATAAATGGGCTCAGGGCTGTTGGCCACTGTCAACGCTACTTTTTTAGCCATGTCGCCAATGGCAGCAAAGATTTCCACCCCGGTCTCCAGACCTACCTCCGCGGGCAGGTGCATATTCGTCGCGGCGGCAACACCGATATAGTCTGCGCCGGCGCGGACGCAGTCCAACGCTTCCTGGACAGTCTGAATGGAATAGATTTGGGTGATCATGACGGCCTTTGTACAAGAATCCCTATGCCGGGATAAAAAAATGCAGATTCGACCGCGAAATCAATCGAATCTGCATGATCGTGGTCTTGCCAAAAATTTTAATACAGAATGCGGTTATCGAAGGTGTTGAGCGCCTTCATATAATTGGCGCGTTCAAACAACGAGGGGTCAGCCACAGCCTGCTGGCTCATGGAACCGGTCATTTTCTTAACCGAGTCATATTCGAACTCTTCCATCCATTTTGCCAGGTCGGCCAGCATCTCGCTGGCGCGGCCTATGCCGTGTTCCAGCAGTTCGGAGGTGGTCATCGCCACATTGGCGCCAGCCATGAGGGCTTTGATGATGTCTGTGGCTGTATGGACGCCGGTTGAGAGCGCCAGGTCGGCTTTGACCCGCCCGCGTAAAATTGCCACCCAGCGCAGCGGCAGGCGCATTTCGTTTGAATCACTCAACACCAGGTTAGGCACAACTTCCAGCGTCTCGATGTCCAGATCTGGTTGATAGAAACGGTTGAACAATACCAGGCCGTTGGCGCCGGCTGCAGCCAGACGTGTTGCCAGGTTGGGCAGCGAGGTGAAAAATGGACTGAGTTTGACCGCCAATGGAATTTTGAGCTGGCTTTTGACCGCGCGCACCAGTTCAACATACCCGTCCTCGACCTCGGCAGCGGTGATAGCCGGGTCAGTGGGGATATTATAAATGTTCAATTCCAGACCATCAGCGCCGGCTTCCTGGATGCGCTTGGCGTATTCCACCCACCCGCCGGTTGTAACGCCGTTTAGACTGCCGATTAGCGGAATTTCGACTTGCTTTTTGATTTGACTGATCAAATCCAGATAACCTTCTGGGCCGATGTTGTAACGCGGCATTTCCGGCAAATAGGTTATTGATTCGGCAAACGATTCAGTTCCGCGGTTGAGGAAATGATCGAGTGATTTACTTTCATATTCGATCTGTTCCTCGAACAGGGAATACATCACGATGGCGCTTACGCCGGCGTCTTCCAGCTTACGCACGCCGCCAAGTTTCTTGGAGATCGGCGAGGCAGATGCAACTAGCGGATTCTTGAGCTTTAAGCCCAAATATTGGGTGGTTAAATCGACCATGCGGTTACTCCTCTCGTCAATTCGGTAAGAATAACACAGGTGGAGACAGTTGCCTCCACCTGGTTTGAGATTTAATTCGTTTCGCCCTTGTCCGCTGGCGCGTCAGTTTGACTGGCGCTGTATTGAATGGCTGCCATCTGCTGGTAAAGCTGCCAGCGCTTGGCCGCATCACCACGGGCGCTGCGCATCAGCAGTTCGGCGCGTTGTTCGTCGCTTTGCAGCAGCATGCGGTAGCGGGTTTCGTTATATGCGTATTCGTCCATTGGGATGGAGGGAGCTTTGCTGTCGAGTTGCAGCGGATTCTTGCCCTCATCTGCCAGCGCCGGGTTATAGCGGTAAAGCGGCCAATGACCGGCTTGCACGGCCAATTTTTGCTGCTCCAGGCCTTTACGCATGTCAATACCGTGCGCAATACAGTGGCTGTAGGCAATGATCAGGGACGGGCCGTCGTAGGCATCCGCCTCCAGGAAGGCCTTCAAGGTTTGAGCATCGTTGCCGCCCATGGCGATGCGGGCCACATAAATGTAGCCGTACGCCATGGCGATTAGCCCAAGGTCTTTCTTGGGCAGGCCTTTGCCGTTGGCAGCAAACTTGGCAACCGCGGCGCGAGGCGTAGCCTTGGACGATTGGCCGCCGGTGTTGGAATACACTTCGGTGTCCAATACCAACACATTGACGTTGCGTCCGGAAGCCAGCACGTGATCCAGTCCGCCGTAGCCAATGTCATACGCCCAGCCGTCGCCGCCCAGGATCCACACACTGCGCTTCACCAGGTAGTCGGCCAGATCGATCAACAGGCCGGCGCGCGGGTCTTTGATGGCCGATAGTGCTTGTTTGAGGGCGACCACACGCTCGCGTTGGGTACGGATACCGGCTTCTGAAGATTGGTCAGCATTGAGCAATTCGGTGACCAGAGTCTCGGGCAGCATGCCGCCCAGGCCGGTGAGCAGTTCAAGCGCAAATTCTGACTGCTTGTCAATGGTCAGGCGCATGCCCAGACCAAATTCAGCATTGTCTTCGAACAGGCTGTTCGCCCAGGCCGGGCCGCGTCCTTCTTTGTTTTTGGCCCATGGGGTGGTGGGCAGGTTGCCGCCATAAATGGAGGTGCAGCCGGTGGCGTTGGCAACCACGGTTCGGTCGCCAAACAATTGAGACAGCAGTTTGATGTAGGGTGTTTCACCGCAGCCAGCGCAGGCGCCGGAGAACTCGAACAACGGCTCGAGCAGCTGCGAATTTTTGACGGTGGTGAAGCTGATGGCGCTGCGATCCACCTCGGGCAGATTGAGGAAGAATTCCCAGTTGACCTTTTCAGTTTCGCGCAGCGGCGGTTGCGGCACCATGTTGATGGCTTTCAGACCCACCTGCGACTTATTCTTTGCCGGGCAGGCTTCCACGCACAGGGCGCAGCCGGTGCAGTCTTCCGGCGCCACCTGAATGGTGTACAGCATGTCTGGCAGCTCGCGGAATTTGGCCTCCATGGATTTAAAGGTTTCAGGAGCGCCTTCCAAGGCAGCGGGTTGGTAAACTTTTTGGCGAATCACGCCGTGAGGGCAGACAAAAGCGCACTTGCCGCATTGGATACACACATCCGGATCCCAGGCGGGAATTTCCAGGGCAAGGTTGCGTTTTTCCCAGCGGGCAGTGGCGGTGGGATAGGTACCATCCACCGGCATCTTGCTGACGGGAAGTTGGTCGCCATTAAAGATCATGATCGGCGCAAGGGTTTCGCGCACGAATTCCGGCGCTTC
>DATBWK010000164.1:0-4863 GCA_036514835.1 Bellilinea sp. | reverse complement strand
TTCCACACGGTTTTTGGCGGCAGGGCCAACCATGGCAAACTGGCGCTTGCGGCGCAGGCTGAGGTAGGTCTTTTTAGGCGAAATTTCGAATTCACCGAAGGATTGTGCCGCTGCCATGACCCGGTCATGAATGGGGCGCAGGTCGGCTTTGGGACCAGCGTATAACTCGTCGACCACGTCGGCATCGGTCAACCCGCGGGCTTCCACATCATGTTTAGCGTCTGATTTGAGGGCAAAATGAACCAGGGTATTGGCATCGCCATAGCCCAGGCTGAATTTATCGATGATCATCTGGCGTATCTCGCTATGTTTAGTCAACCCGCTGGTTTGGATTAACGCGGTTAATTCGACCAAACTTTTACCGGCGCGTTTCTCGATGTTCGCAAGTTGGGTCTCAACAGCTTTGTCCACGCTGCTCATGAATGTCCCTCCTGTGGATACTGCAGCTTCATCCATTGGACTGACTCTTTCACCAACTCCCGCAGAATCAGCGGGTCAATGTCATTCATCGATTTGATGTAAAGGCACGATTTTCCGGTTTTAAATTTGCCCAGTTTGCTCATCAGGTCAGTATAGCGTTCAAACCCGGGCATGATGTAAATCGTCAAATTATTCTTGCGGGGAGCAAAGCCGGCTAGAGGCATGTCGCCCTCATGGCCGCTCTCATATTTGTAATGATACGAGCCAAACCCAATGATGCTTTCTCCCCACATTTTGGGTTCATGCCCGGTGACAGATTTCATCAGGTTCAGGATGGTGTAGCAATCCAACCGTTTTTTTACACTCTCGACTTTGTCGAGGAAGGCTACCACGCTTTCGTCGGTCTTTTTGGTTTTTAGTTCTGCCATGCGAAGGGTTTCTCCATTAATCCTTGGTGAAACGGGTTGTGGCGATTATTATACAAGAATAGTCCACAATTTGCGAAGCAGACAATAGACCACGCCGCATTTTCCGCGAAATGGGGAGGGCCAGGGAGGGGCGGGAAATAAAATGAGAGACGGGGCTTGAACACCCGTCCCTCGGAAAATGTAATGTCTCTTCCCGTTAGATAGTCCCGGCGACTTCGTATCCCAGGCGCTTGACCTCGGCTTTGATTTGGTCCAAAGTGACGACCTTTTCGTCGTATTCCAGCAGCATTTGTTCCTTGCGGTAACTGGCTTCGGCGAAGAGGACACCCTTCAGTTTGTCCTCAATACGCTCCAGGTTCATGGAGCAATTGGGACATTCCATACCGTTTATTTTCAAAGTGATTTTGGTGGTCATGCACTCCCCCTAAAGATCGAAGATGATGGTGCCGCTGTACATGCCCATGGAACAGGAATACGGCATGCGTGTTCCGGCTGTCTGAGCAGGAATGGGAATTTCTTTCACGCCGGTTGGGTCCAGGATTTCGAACAGGTCCAATTTGGGGATGATCAGCGCCAGCGAGCAGGAGCGCACATTTTTTGAGACCATGCGCAAAGTGACCGGTACGCCAGCTTTGGCATGCACCACGCCTGGTTCGTAGCCGTCATTTTGCACATTTACTGTAATCACGGTCCCGTCGCCCTGGTCTGCCTCAGCCGCGCCGCCGAGGGTCAGTCCATCCGGCGCAGCCTGGGCGTTGGTGGAGCCGAAGACGCTGCTGGCCCAACGCGAAAGCGACACGGGCGAGCCTGCCAGAGTGATGCCGCTGTCGATGGTGAGAATGGCCAAAACCAAAATCACAACAGCTACCACGCGGGTGAAATTGCGTTCAAGTTTTTTCCCGAGTTGAGTGGCGAAGTAGGAGACGGCGAAAAAGACCGGGCTGGTGCCCAGGGTGAAGGCGAACATCAATGCTGCGCCTTGCAAAGGATTGCTGGTGCCGAGAGCGGCTGCCATCATAGCCTGGGTGACGCCACAGGGGATCAACACGGTCATAAAACCCAGGAAAAGCGGCGCCGAGAGCGACTCGGGCGAGCCGTCAGCGGCGGTTTTGCGCAGCTTGCGGCGCAGGAAAGCAGGCGGTTCGAAGGCAAAGTAGCGAAAGATGGGGTGCACGTTCAACATGCGCAGGGCAGAGCCGAGCATGAAGATGCCGATGGCAATCTGCAGAAAGGCGCGGGTGGCGGGCGAAAGTTGAAACATCTGCCCGACCAGGCCGAGCAAAAAGCCCAAAAAGGTGTACGCCACCAGTTTGGCGGCCAAAAAGGCCAGGATGGGGGCAGCCATATGCGAGCGGTTGGCAGCAGGGGTGCGCAAATCCTTGCGGCGTTTGCGCGAACGCACCTGCATTTTTTGAACATCAGCTTCAATTTGACCCGCCAGTGAGCTGGCTAAAAGTCCGCCCTGTACTGCCAGGCAGCTCAGACCGCCGGTGGTCAGTCCTGTTACGAATGCAACGAGAAGGTTTACCAAATTGATCTCCGAAAATTTCGATCTAATAAGTACACAATTCAATAATACTTGGAGAGTTTACCATTTTCATCCACGTATTGAAATAGGCAATTATGCCTGCATAAAGCCTGTCAGGATGGCGGATTGCTCAGACAGGCTGATCAAGTAAGATTGCAGGCGTCGAATGATCCAATTATCCGTTTAAGGAGTATTCCTGCATGTTTAATAAGATTTCACACCGAAAAAAGTTGATTCTATTGCTGGCACTGGCAATGTTGACCCTGACGCTGGCGGCTTGCACGGCTCAAGGTGCCGGCGACTTTGCCAGCGTGCCTGCTGGTCGGGCTTATGCTGAAGGCAAGGAAATTTTCTTCTCGCATACTGAGGCCTCGGATGCCGATATTGCCGCGACACTGTCTGACATGATGAAATCGCCGGTGCTGTACGTGCCCGCGCTGGCTCAGGTGCCGGCCGAGGCTTTGGCGGACGTCTATGTGTTTGAAAATGGGCTGAAAGGAATGGGGCCGCTGGGCTTCCAGCCGGATGTTTTCAACAACCCGCCCGGTACGGACGGCTATTCACCGCTGCGCCAGATCATTCTGGTCAAGTGGACCGACGAGTCTAAGGCGCGCGAGTTGAAGTCGGCGGCAGATGTGCTGGCAGCCGAGACCGCGGGTGAGGTCACCACCAGCAAGCCGGGTGTGGTGGTAAACATGCCGTTCATGGTGTGGGACGGCGGTAAGCGCTAATCTGAAAACTGGTTTATTGGTATCCCAGGGCTGTCCTTTCCCCGGCAGCCCTGGCTTTGTTTAAACTCAACAGGGGGCTTCCATCAAACCAGAAAGTCATTTAACATATTATGGTTTCAATATTTAAGCAGACTAATCAATCTTGTCGGGGGTCGTTCCATGCTCAGTGATGCAGAGATGATGGCTCTGATTCTTAATTTTGCCCACAGACGGGAGGAAATTCGGCTGGTGGTGATGAACGGTTCACGGGTTAACCCCAACGCTAAAAAGGATCCATTTCAAGATTATGACATTGCCTGTTATGTGTCCGATGTAGACACATTCCGAGGCGATTTGACCATCCCGCCATATTTTGGCGCGTTGATGATTTTGCAGCTGCCGGACGATATGGGCGATCCCGAGCCCGAGAACTATGACAGCTACGCCTATCTGATGCAGTTCATGGACGGCAACAGGATTGATTTGAGCTTCCATCCACTGGAACGGGTGGCCACAATCCAGGAGGACAGCCTATCCCTGGTGCTGCTGGACAAAGACAGGCGTATCGCGGCGCAGCCGCCGCCCAGCGACCGCAGTTACTGGCCTAAACCGCCGAGCGCCAAAGCCTTTGACGACTGCTGCAATGAATTCTGGTGGGTGAGTGTGTACGCCGCCAAGGGCTTGTGGCGCGGCGAATTGACTTATGCCCACACCATGCTGGACAGCTATATCCGCGATCAACTGATGAAAATGCTCGAATGGTACTTTGGCGTAAAAACCGGCTTTAAGAAATCTCCGGGAAAATGCGGCAAATACCTGCGGAGTGGGTTGGATGAAGACGAATGTCAGCAATTGGAGCGCACCTACGCCGGCGCCGATCCGGAACAAACCTGGTCAGCGCTGTTCGCCATGGGCGGCCTGTTTCGTAAAGCCGCGGGCAGGGTAGCGCAGGAATTTGGTTACAGCTACCCGGCGCAGGATGACGATAGGGTCTCTGCGTTTCTGCAGCGCATTCATGATCTACCACAGGATGCGACTGACTTAGAGAAGGCATAAAGATATTTGCAGTTTCGCGCTGACGGACGGACAGGTTACCGCTTAATCAACGGCAGAAATACCTGCGTCTGGTTGTCGACGTCCGGATGGTACTCGAAGGCGCCCATGTCACAGATAATGCTGCCGTTGGCATCGCCATCCACGTTGCGGGAAACGATTTCGTCCACAGGCGGACCAGAAAAGCCGCGCTGGTCGTACATGCCGCAGTACACGTTATCCGCCGCATCGATGGCGGGACTGCCGGATTGAAGCGCCATGGTGCGCGAAAAACCGCCATTCCACTTGAGCGACAGTAAGCGTGGATTGGTGTTGACTTTATCCCCAACAGCGCCTAAATTGCATTGATTGCTGCTTTCCAGGTTATTGCCATTGGATGTGATCGTCTTGGTATAGCCGGAACCGCAGTTATCCGGCAGATTATTGGCAATAATCGAATTGCGGATCTGACTATTTCCGGCGCCCTTGCTTTCGAGCCCGCCAATCCCGCCTGCGGCCGAATTATTAGCCAGCGTTACCCCATTGATCCAAAAATCAGCATTCGAATAAATTCCTGCAGCAAAATAGGCGGAATTGCCCGAGATGGTACTGTTGCTTATAGAAGCGTACCCGTTATTGTAGATTCCGCCGCCTTCATGCGTGCCTCGGCTCACCGCTGCTGTTGAAACGGAATTATCAGCAATCAGACTGCCACTGAGGTCGAGGATGTAATTATTCCAAAAAC
>DATBWK010000163.1:0-5313 GCA_036514835.1 Bellilinea sp. | reverse complement strand
TTGGGTTGATCTTCCCCATGAGCCTCTCCTGAGATTGAATTGTGTTCCTGGTGGGATTGTTTTACAGACTTATTATATACGGAAGTTGTATGGTGCGTTCCGCTCCCAGAACTTTGGGCCCCCGACCACAGGGCGATCTGTGATCGAGCGGAGCGAGAGGGGCGACCGAGCATACCATCCCGATAGTCTTACGGGACGCGCTCTGACCGCAAGTCTCCTTCACGATTTTCGTAGGTCGGGTTGAAGGCGATGCAGTACACCTGTCTGGAAATCTTTTCTGCAGCCCGAAACCCGACATCATGCCAGAATTTTCTGTTGTAAAAATTTTATTAATGGCTTGTAAATCTTGCCGCTACTTGACACCTCTCTTACCCATGCTCGTGCCGGTGATGCAAGTCTGGCCAATGCGGGTGCACGTGCTCCAGCGGTGTGTGTTCATGCACATGCGAGTGCCAGCCGTTCTCCGGCAAGGTTTCGTGTTCATGCACATGGTGCCCGTCATCGTGCATGTGCAGATGCTCATGCTCCTGCGCTTGATGCGCATGGGTGTGCCCGTGCTGCTCGCGGTACAGCAGCATAATCGATGCGATAAAAATGACAGCTGCCGCGCCATGCTGCCAGGTGAGTTTTTCCCCCAACAATGCCACCGAGAGCAGCACCCCCCAGAACGGCGCACTGGAGAAGATCAATTGACTGCGGGTGGCGCCCAACTGCTGCGCTGATGCAATATACAGCACAATACTCAAGCCGTATGCCACCACCCCGATCCCGAGACCGCCCAACATCTCTCCAAACGAGGCTGCCAGCGGCGCCAGGCTGACGCCAATGATCAGATTGGTCGTTCCGGCAGCCAGCCCCTTCCAGAAAGTAGCCTGCGCTGGCGTGATACCGTCGATCAGCGCCGTGACGTGGTTGTCAATGCCCCAGCTGACGCAGGCTGCCAGCACCAGCAAACCGGCCAATACCCCGGCGGCACCCTCACCCGTGGCTAAAATGACCGCCGCCAGGAAAATACCGCCCGCCGCCAGCCACGAACGCCGTGTCAGGTGATCTTTGAAGAGGAAATGCCCCAGCACCGCCGTTGCTACCATTTCCAGGTTCAGCCACAGCGAAACCGAGGCGGCTGAAGCTAGCCGCAGTCCGGCCAGCAGCGCCAGCGGACCGAGGATGCCGCCGAACACCACCGAGCCCAGCAGCAGCAGTAAATTGCGACGGTCCATGCGCCAGGGCGGAGTAAATTTGCGTTCGCGTACCAATAGCAAAATCACGCCCAGCGCTGCGCCCAGGTACAGCAGCCCGGCCAGCTGAAACGATGTCAGGTGTGCCAGCAGCGGTTTGCTGACCGGCGTCGCCGCGCCGAAAAACAGCGCCGCCAGAATTGCCATAAGAAATGCCGGGGATTTCACGAGGAAATCTTACTCCTGTTACTAAAAATGATCAATCCAGGCACCAACATCATCCTGAGGAAGCACCTCCAGGTGGTATTGGGTTAATAAAAAGGGCGCAGCAATACCACGCCCTTCCAGATCATCTTCTTGCTGAATCTCTTAACTTACTTGCCTTTCCGGCGAGTTGTCACGTCAAAGATCACGGCACTGACCAGCACCGCTGCCCGGACCATATATTGGATTGAGATATCCCAACCGAGTAAATTCATGCCATTGGTAAGAGATGCCATCACCAGAGCGCCAAGGATTGAACCGCTAACCTTACCGGAACCGCCCGCGACCGCAACACCGCCCACAATGGCAGCGCCGATGGCATCAAATTCCATCCCGGTACCGGCAATCGTCGTCGCAGACCGCAGCCAGGAAGCGTATAAGATGCCGGATACGGCTGTCATCAGGCCCATCGAACCAAAAACCAGAAAGGTGATTTTCTTTACGCTGATCCCATTCAGTTCGGCTGCCTCGGGATTTCCACCTACTGCATAGATGTGCCGCCCGACAACCGTCCGGGTTGTGATGTAGGAATAAATTAAGACGACGCCGGCAAGGACAACCGCCGCCCAGGAAAGACCCTGGTACCCGGCTAATACCCAGGTAATGGCTGCAATCACGATCGAAATAAAAGCCAGCTTTAAGATATAGACATTCATCGGTAAGACTGCAAAGTGATATTCCTGCGTCTTTCTACGGTTGCGCAGATCACTTGTGACGAAAAGAACGATAGCCAGGATCCCGAGCAGCAGCGTGATTTTATGGACTCCCGGTAAAAATCCAATTTCGGGGAGGTCGGGAATAAAGCCATTCCCCAATGCGTTGAAGATTTTATTATCGATGATGATCGTACCCGTACTTCGTGTGACGAGCTGTAACACCCCTTTGTAGAATAGCCAGCCTCCGAGCGTTGCCACAAAAGCCGGGATTCTGACCTGCGCGATCAAGTATCCAGTAAACAACCCCGCAATTGCTCCGATTACCAATACCATAGGGATGGTCGCCCCAACAGGCAACCCCCAATACTTCATGGCAATAGCTGCAATCGCGCCAAGCGTGCCAGCCAGGAAACCGACCGAAAGATCAATGTGGCGGATTACGATCACCAGAGTCATGCCAACTGCTAAAACCGCAATATAACTGGCCGCATTGACCAGGTTGCCGATGTTCCTGGAAGATAAAAATAAGCCTTTGGTGGTGATCGTAAAGAACACAACGATCACCACAAAGGCGACATACATGCCGAAATCGCGGAGAACGTGCCTCTGAGCTTTGAGTGTATCTTGAAAAGACATGGAAATCCTCCCTGCAGAGATTAAGCGACTACCGCTTCGGCAAAGTCATCTCGGGCGCCAATCATGTACGCCACGACTTGCTCCCGGAATGTATCAATGTCCGTTTCAATCGGCCAGTCCCGGACTTTGCGTCCCTGGCGCATCACAATCAATCGGTCGCTTACACTGTAGATGTCTTCCAGCCGGTGGCTGATGATGATAATCGAAGCACCCTGCGCTTTAAGTTCTCGTATCAGGTCCAGCACCTTGCTGATCGCGCCAACACTCAAGGCTGCGGTTGGCTCATCCATGATAATTACTTTAGAGTTGAAAGCCGTCGCGCGCGCGATTGCTACCGCCTGACGTTGTCCGCCTGACAACCTTTCAACCATTAAACGGACCGAGGGAATGTCGATTTTAAGGCGGCCAACCAGACGCTGCGCGTCTTGTTCCATTTTCTGGGTATTCATCACACCAAATGGCCCAAGCCGCCTGCCGACGGTTTCACGCCCCAGAAAAACATTGCCGGTCACGTCCAGGTTATCAGCCAGGGCCAGATCTTGATAGACCATCTCGATCCCCAGCCGGCGTGCATCCAGCGGGTTCACCATGTGCGCCTTGGTGCCTTCGATGAGTATTTCACCCTCTTCAGGAATGTATGCCCCGCTGAGGACCTTCATCAAAGTAGATTTTCCGGCGGCATTATCGCCGACCAATCCCAATACTTCATTATGATGCAGAACCAGGTCCACCCCGCGCAGTGCCTGGACGGCAGCAAAGTGCTTCTTGATATTACGCATTTCTACGACGGGTGCAGTTTCAGTCATAGTATTAATTTTCCTCCCTTTGATTTCAGACAATAAAAGAGGATTTCATTGATGGCGTACTGCCTCACCCTTTACCCGGGAAGGTCAGAATATACCTTAATTATAGACCGCAGTGCCGTAAATGCATGCCCATAATCGTCAAGAAAAATTGACTTTATCAGCACATTGCGGGCAGGTAAACTTTACGCGAAAATGGGTTTATCGCCATTTTCGCGTAAAGGAAAGCACATGTCTTTAGGATTGCAGGAATGGTGGGGATTGAATCTCTCACCATTCCTGCAAATATTAAACGTTAGCTATTAAGGAAGGCCGGTAAATTCACTGGCTTCATAGTAGCCGGAGTCGATCACAGCAGCCTTGACGTTGCTCAGATCAACTGTAACCACTACCGATGGCTTGGCAGGAACATCGATCTTGCCATTGTTGTAGGTTGTCGTTTGTTCGGGGGTCTTCCCTTCCAGGAAGGCTACCGCGGCAGCGATCGCATCGCTGACCAGGGTGCGCACGTCCTTCAGCACCGTCATCGACTGCTTGCCATCGATGATGTATTGCACGGACGGAATTTCGGCATCCTGACCGGTGACAACGTAGCTGGTAACATCCTTGTCAGCAGCAAATACGTCGGCGATCGAGCGAGCTGTGCCATCGTTCGGTGCCAGGATGAAGACATCACCCTTATCGGTAGCCTTGGCTGCTGTCAGGTGAGCTTCTGCCAGGTTCTTGGCCACATCGAATTTCCAGTCCGTGGTCACCTGTCCGATGATCTTGCCCATCTCGTCACGCGTCAGCGTGGCTTTGTCCTGCAGGGCAACCGCTTCGCTTGAGTTCTTGATCACGAAGGTGCCGTCTGCAATCTTGGGCTGCAGTACATTCCAGGCGCCTTCAAAGAACAGGAAGGCATTGTTGTCCGAGGCCGCACCAGCATACAGGTACAGCGGATTGTCGGTGCCGGTGGCTTTGTCCACCAGATACTGTGCCTGGGCTTCACCCACGGAGACACTGTCGAAGGTTACATAGTAATCCACGGCATCGGTGTCCCGAATCAGGCGGTCATACGAGATCACTTTCACGCCGGCGGCTCGGGCTTCCGCAGCAGCAGCGGCGGCAGCAGTTGCATCCTGCGGGCAGATGACGATGACCTTAACGCCCTTGGCAATTAAGCCTTCTACATTGGATTTTTCCAGAGCGGAATCACCCTGGCTGAACAGGATCTCAACTTCGTATCCGGCCTTGGCAAAGGCATCCTTGAAACGAGTCTCGTCCTGGATCCAGCGCGGCTCATCTTTGGTCGGCAGAATTACACCAACCGATAGTGTGGTTCCGGCAGGAGTTTCACCCGCGGCAGGCGCTTCGGTGGGGGTTTTGGTTGCGCAGGCAGCCAGCAGCATGCTCAGACCAACCAGAAGGCTGATCATAATCCAGGTAATGCGTAGCTTTCTCATTCTTTATCTCCTTAAAGACTAGTTTGATCGAAATTACGGGTTGTTTAGTCGTGTTTCGGTTTGGTAAACCACCTCCTCTCAATCGGGACTCTGACTGAGGAGTAACTCCTTCGTACACAAACTCAACCCTGCTGCAAATAGGATTGACAGCAGGATTGTGTTAAACAAGTATTAACCGGCATCCGGTAATTCGTATTCTTGCCCCTTTTGGTTAATTTCGATTGCATAAACCGTCCTGGTGGGTACGGGCTCCATCTCATTGAACCAATCGTAAAAATTGAGGGGGGGGTTCAGGCCTCCGGCCTGGTGGAAAATAGCGATGACTAGACAA
>DATBWK010000162.1:0-5454 GCA_036514835.1 Bellilinea sp. | reverse complement strand
TTGTCTAGTCATCGCTATTTTCCACCAGGCCGGAGGCCTGAACCCCCCCCTCAATTTTTACGATTGGTTCAATGAGATGGAGCCCGTACCCACCAGGACGGTTTATGCAATCGAAATTAACCAAAAGGGGCAAGAATACGATTTACCGGATGCCGGTTAATTCTTGTTTAACCCAACCCTGCTGCGAATCCTGTTTGTAGCAGGGTTGGGTTTGTGTAAGTCCAATGTACTCCTCAGTCAAAAACCCGATTGAGAGGAGGTGGTTTACCAAACCGAAACATACCCAAGCGACCCGTAATTTCAATCCAACTAATTTTTAAGGAGAAAACGAATGAGAAAGTTACGCACCACCTGGATTATGATCAGCCTTCTGGTTGGTCTGAGCATGCTGCTGGCAGCCTGCGCTGCCCCCGCCGCTACCGAAGCACCTGCTGGCGAAACACCCCCACCTGCTGGAGAAACCACGCTGGCGGTTGGCATCGTTCTGCCGACCAAAGACGAACCACGCTGGATTCAGGATGAGACTCGCTTCAAGGAAGCCCTAGAGGCTGCCGGTTATGAAGTCGAAATCCTCTTCAGCCAGGGTCAATCCGCCAAGGAAAAGGAAAACGTTGAATCCCTGATTACCAAGGGCGTTAAAGTTCTCATCATCTGCCCGCAGGACGGTACGGCTGCTGCGGCTGCTGCTGAAGCTGCCGGTGCGGCTGGCGTGAAGGTCATTTCGTATGACCGCCTGATCCGCGACACCGCCTTCGTAGACTACTACGTAACCTTTGACAGCATCGCTGTGGGCGCCCAGCAGGCTCAATACCTGGTGGACAACGCCTCTGGAACGGGTCTGCCGCTGTACCTGTATGCCGGCGCTTCCTCTGACAATAACGCCTTCATCTTCTTCGAAGGCGCCTGGGGCGTTCTGCAACCCAAGATCGCTGACGGCACTTTCGTCGTCAAGAACTCCTCCGAAGCGGTAGCTTTGAAAGACAAAGCCACCCTGACCCGCGACGAGATGAGCAAAATCATCGGCCAGGTCACCACAAACTGGGACTTCAACACTGCCAAGAGTCTGGCTGAGTCCAACCTGACTGCGACCACCGCTGCCGATAAGGGCGAGGTCTTCATCCTGGCACCGAACGATGGTACAGCACGCTCCATCGCCGATGCTTTCGCTGCTGACAGCGACGTCACCAAATACTTCGTCACTGGCCAGGACGCTGAAAAAGCCTCCGTACAGTACATCATCGACGGCAAGCAGTCCATGACCGTCTTCAAGGATGTCCGTACCCTGGTTGACGACGCCATCAAGGCTGCTGTAGCTCTGCTCGAGGGCAAGACCCCCGAAGCCAAGGGTTCCTACAACAACGGCGCCAAGGATGTGCCAGCCATTCAGTCCCCGGTGGTTTCGGTCACCAAGGACAGTGTCAAGGCTGACCTGATTGACTCTGGCTACTACCCCGCCACTGACTTCACCGGTCTACCCTAATCTGCGTTGAACATTTTCAGGGATGGCAGCCAAGCTGCCATCCCTGAACTTATCCCTTATCTGAGACGGAGGCAGCATGGATGCACCGATTTTGGAGATGAAGAATATCACCAAAGAATTCCCGGGGGTGAAAGCGCTAAACAATGTGAGTTTTAAGGTAACGCGCGGTGACATTCATTGTCTGGTGGGCGAAAACGGTGCGGGTAAGTCCACTTTAATGAAGGTGTTGAGCGGCGTGTACCCGCATGGAGATTACAGCGGAGAAATTTACCTGGAAGGAGAGCTGCAAAAGTATCGCGGCATTTCCGACAGTGAAAAAGCCGGCATTGCCATCATCTATCAGGAACTGGCACTGTTTCCGGAATTAACAGTCTATGAAAATATCTTCACCGGGCATGAAATTAAAAACGGCATATTGATTGACTGGAACGAGACAATCAAACAAGCTGATGCGATGTTGAAAAAAGTTGGATTGGAAGTGAATCCGGCAGCTAAAATAAAAGACCTGGGAGTAGGCAAGCAGCAGCTGATTGAAATTGCCAAAGCTCTCTCAAAAAATGTAAAACTATTGATTCTGGATGAACCGACCGCGGCGCTGAACGAAACCGACAGCGAAAATTTATTGAACATTCTCCGCGGGTTGAGAGATCACGGCGTAACCTGCATTTTGATCTCACACAAACTACGCGAGGTGATATCCATCGCCGATAAAATCACCGTGCTGCGCGACGGACAAACCATCGCCACGCTGGATGCGCGCGAGGGTCCGATTTCGGAAAATGTGTTGATCAAACACATGGTGGGCCGGTCGATCGACAATATTTATCCCAAACGCGAACATAAAATCGGCGACGAAGTGGTGCTGGAGGTACGAGGTTGGAACGCGTATAACCCCGCGCTAAGCCGGTCCATTCTCAAGGATGTCGACATTCATGTCAAAAAGGGCGAAATTGTAGGACTGTCTGGGCTGATGGGTTCGGGACGCACCGAACTGGCGTTAAGCATATTCGGTAATCCGGATGGGTATCGGGTGCAGGGCGAATTATTCCTGCATGGAAAAAAACATCACTTTTCCCATCCCGAGAAAGCCATCAAATCTGGCGTAGCCTATGTGACAGAAGACCGAAAAGGCGACGGACTGATCCTGATTCAGGATGTGAAACAAAATATTACGATTGCCAATTTGGAAGAAATCGCGGAGAACGGCCTGATCAACCAGAACGAAGAAATTGTGGTCGCGACCGGCATGAAGAACGATTTGAACATCAAGACACCTTCTATTGAACAAAAAGTGTCCAACTTGAGCGGCGGGAATCAGCAGAAAGTGTCGTTGGGCAAGTGGTTGTTCGTCAAGCCGGATGTTTTGCTGTTGGACGAGCCTACCCGCGGCATCGATGTCGGTGCAAAGTATGAAATTTATACGATTATGAACAAGCTGGTTAAGCAGGGTATGAGCATCATCATGATATCGTCCGAACTGCCTGAAATCCTTGGTATGAGCGATCGGGTATATGTCATGTCAGCTGGCAGGATCAAAGGTGAAATGCCTATCGCGGAAGCGACGCAAGAAAAAATTATGGAACTGGCGACTGATTATTAGGGAGGGACGGGATGGCAACCACGAAAGACACACTTGAAATTGTAGAGCCAAAACCTTCATTTGGCCAAAATATCGCGGATGTATTGAAAGGTAATGTTCGCGAGTACGGCATGTTTATCGCCTTATTTGTGATTATGGCGATTTTTACGATCACCACCAAAGGCGTTTTTCTCTCGTCTCGCAATATCAGCAATCTGATGAACCAGATGGGCTATATCGCGGTGCTGGCGGTCGGCATGACGCTGGTGATCATCATCCGCCATATTGACCTTTCGGTCGGCTTCCTGGCTGGCTTTCTGGGAGCAGTGGCTGCCATTGCGTTGACCTTCTGGGGCTTGCCGGTCTGGGTAGTGATTCCGTTGGTACTGGTGTTTGGTATTATCGCTGGGATCATCACCGGATTGCCGGTAGCTTACCTGGGCGTCCCATCATTTGTGGCTTCTCTGGCCGGCTGGTTGATTTACCGCGGTGCGATTTTGCTGGTGACCATGGGCACCGGGACCATCATCATCAGCGATAAAGCTTTCAACGCCATCGGCAACGGCTTTATCCCCGACCTGCCGGATTTTGGCTTTCTACCAGGCGTTCATAAAGTGACTCTGCTGATTGGGCTGATTACCATCGTACTGTTTATCGCGAATGACCTGAACGGCCGGAAAAAGAAGCAAGCCTACAATTTTTACGTGCTGCCAAAAGAAATCTTTCTGATAAAACAAGTTTTCATCGCGCTGCTGATCGGTTTTGTTACCTGGGTTATGGCAGGCTACCGCGGTATGCCGTGGACATTGGTGGTGGTGCTGGTGGTGGTGCTGGTGTATGACTTTGTGGCCTCCCGAACGGTGCTGGGGCGGCATATTTATGCGGTGGGCGGCAATCCCGAAGCAGCTGAATTGAGCGGTATCAGTATTAAGCGAATCATCATGGTCGTCTTTGGGTCGATGGGTATGCTTTCAGCACTTTCCGGCATTTTGTTTGCCTCGCGCTTGCAGTCGGCAACCACAACCGCCGGATCGCTGTTTGAACTGGATGCAATTGCAGCGGCGTATGTGGGCGGCGTATCCGCGGCTGGCGGTGTGGGTAAGATTGTCGGCTCGATCGTTGGCGCGCTGGTGATGATGAGTCTGACCAGCGGAATGAATCTGATGACGATTGATATTTCACTGCAGTATATTGTGCGCGGCGCGGTGCTGGCAGCGGCGGTGATCTTCGACGTGGCGACCCGCAAGACCGGGAAATAGAAATGGTAAGTGTCAGGTGCCAGGTATCACGTAAAACAACCTGAACCTATACCGCTGTAGCGGCGAGCAGAGCGAGCCACACATGGAATAGGTGCCGCGCGCCGCGGATAATTTAATGAAAACGGTGCGTACGCTTACGGTACGCACCCTGGCAATCTTGTTTATTTCGGGTTTCGGGCTGCGAGCTAGATGTTCAACCCCAAGTCAATCATCGCCCTCTACCCGACCTGCGAAACCATCTGAGGGGACTCCCTCAGGATGACAACGGTTGACGGGTTAATAAATTGAAAACGGTGCGTACACTTACCATTACAGCAGATAATGGATTGATCATTTTGCATTCCAGAGGTAATATACCTGCGTGAAATCCCCGGCATTTCTTATGGCAATTCTGGCGGCGCTGTTTTTCGGCGCGGCGACGCCGGTCAGCAAACCGCTGCTGGCACACCTGACATCGTTTCAGCTGGCCGGGCTGCTTTACCTGGGCGCAGCACTCGGCGTGATTTTGCTATTGGTGCGCGAGCGCAAATTCATTCCGCCCTGGCGCATGGACCGGCGTAATTTATGGTTGCTGCTGGGCTCGGTGGTGTTCGGCGGCATTCTCGGTCCGCTGGCGCTGCTGGCCGGACTGCGGCTAGCTTCAGCCGCCTCGGTTTCGCTGTGGCTGAATCTGGAAATGGTAGCAACGGCGGTGCTGGGGCATTTCCTCTTCAAAGATCACCTGACACGGCGTTCGTGGCTGGCGGCAGGCGGCATTTTCCTGGCGGCGGTCATTTTAGCCGCGGGTGAGGGTGCTGCCGGGGTATTGGCAGGCTTGCTGGTGCTGGCAGCCTGCGTCAGTTGGGGCATTGACAACCACGTCACGGCGCTGATCGACGGCATCACGCCAGCGCAGGCTACTTTCTGGAAGGGGCTGGCTGCGGGGACGACCAACCTGGTCATTGGCGTCAGCCTGGCGCCGTTGGCAGCCTCGTTTGGCGAGGTGCTGGGCGGTCTGGGGATCGGGGTGGTGGCTTACGGTTTCAGTATCGTGCTGTATATCGCGTCAGCGCAGCAGTTGGGCGCCACCCGCAGTCAATTGATCTTCTCCAGTGCGCCGTTCTGGGGGGTGCTGCTCTCGGTGGCATTGTTGGGGG
>DATBWK010000161.1:0-10977 GCA_036514835.1 Bellilinea sp. | reverse complement strand
GAATACGGCTTACGCCCGGTCGATCTGGTTTTCGACGCGCTAACCTTCACGCTGGCGACCGGCGACCCGGAGTTTGCCGATTCCGCCGTCCAAACCATCGAGGGCATCCGCCGTATCAAACAGGAACTCCCGGGTGTGCTGACTTCGCTGGGCGTCTCCAATGTCTCATTCGGGCTATCTCAGAATGCCCGCGCCATTCTCAACAGTGTCATGCTGCACCATTGTGTTCAGGCAGGGTTGGACATGGCAATCGTCAACCCGGCTCACATAACGCCGTTTGCCGAGATCCCGGCTGTGGAACGCGGACTTGCGGAGGACTTAATCCTCAACCGCCGGCCGGATGCCCTGCAGCAGTTTATTGGCCACGTGGAAAAGTCAGGCAGCGGGTCCGCACAACGCACCACCAGCCAAAAAGAAGCTCTTAAAGGCATGACCGCCGAGGAACGTCTGCACTGGCGAATTCTGCACCGTGTGCGCGATGGTGTGGAACAGGATATTGACGAAATTCTGGCGCGTTCCAACGGAAAAACCCGTCACGAGACCGCTGTGGTCATTTTGAATACTGTGCTGCTGCCGGCGATGAAGGAAGTAGGCGACAAATTTGGCACCGGCGAGTTGATTCTGCCCTTCGTGCTGCAATCGGCCGAGGTGATGAAGAAATCCGTGTCGCATGTCGAGCAATTCCTCGAGCGCAAGGAAGGCGTCAGCAAAGGCAAGCTGGTATTGGCGACAGTCTACGGCGATGTGCATGATATCGGTAAAAACCTGGTCAAGACCATTTTGTCCAACAACGGCTATGAGGTATTCGATCTTGGCAAGCAGGTGCCGGCGGAGGTCATTTTGGCCAAAGCTGATGAGGTCAACGCGGATGCCATCGGCTTAAGCGCGCTTTTAGTGAGCACCAGTAAGCAAATGCCGTACATCGTCAATGAACTGCAGCGCCGCGGTAAAAACATCCCGGTGCTGGTGGGCGGCGCAGCCATCAATAAACGTTTCGGACGGCGCATTTTGGCCACTGAGAACGGTGATTTCTATCCGGCGGGCGTGTTTTACTGCAAGGACGCTTTCGAAGGGCTGGCGACCATGGACGCCCTGATGGATGCCGAGCAGCGACCGGCCTTACTCGATCGCATCCAGCGTGAATCCGAGATGGAACTAGGCCGCACTGGCACAGCTGCACCAGCGGAACAGCCTGCGGCGGTTTCCAACATTCCACCGGCCAAAAAACTGCCGCGACCGCCTTCCTGGGGTCCGCGCGTGGTCCATGAACTGCCATTGGATGCCGTCTTCCTGCATTTAGCCAAGAACGAACTTTTCCGGCTTTCCTGGGGCGCCAAAAATACCCACGGCGCCGCCTGGACCAAACTGGAGGCTGAGTTCGAGCAGCGTCTGGTCGATATGCGCCGCGAGGCGCTGCGCGAGGGCTGGCTCAAACCGCAGGCGGTCTATGGTTACTGGCCTGTGCAGTCGGATGGCAATGATTTGATCATCTATGAGCCCGGCAGTGTGCAAATGGGAACGCCTAGCGAGCAGATGCGCATGACTTTCCCACGCCAGAATCAACCTGACGGCCTGTCCCTGGCGGATTATTTCGCTTCGGTCAGTTCCGGACAGATGGATGTGGTTGCCTTCCAGGTGGTCACAGTGGGGCAGGAAGCCAGCCGCCGCGTTGAGCGTCTTCAGTCTGCCGGCGACTACAGCGAAGCTTACTTCACGCATGGTTTAGGCGTTCAAACTGCCGAAGCCACGGCTGAATACCTGCACCAGCACATCCGCCGCGAACTGGGGCTGGATGAGGAGCAGGGCAAGCGCTATTCCTGGGGCTATCCGGCTATTCCGGAATTGGCGGATCATGAGAAGGTCTTTGCGCTGCTGCCAGCCGAATCGGAACTTGGCATGAAATTAACCAGTGCCTTCCAATTGGTTCCGGAGCAGTCCACTGCCGCCATCATTGCGCATCACCCGGCTGCGCGCTACTTTAATATTGGCGAGAGCCGTGTAGAACAATTACTGGGTAAAGGTTAATATGGCTGCCAACTCCAAATTTCTCGATAAACTCGAATCCGGCCGCCCATTGATATCCGATGGAGCCATGGGGACGGTATTGCACCAGCACGGCGTGTCCTTCGACCAATCCTTCGACGCCTTGAACCTCACCAGTCCGGCGTTGGTGGCGGACATTCACCGCGAGTACATCGATGCTGGTTCGAATATGATTCAGACTAACACCTTTAGCGCCAACAAATTCAAATTACTACAGCACGGCCTGGAAAAACGCGTGCAAGAGATCAATTCCAGCGCGGTGGAACTGGCGCGGCGGGTGGTTTTAGCCTCGTACAAGGATGTTTTGATCGCCGGTGATGTTGGTCCGTTGGGTGTGCGGCTGGCACCGTTCGGCCGTGTTCAGCCAGAAGAAGCCCGGATTGTCTTCCGTGAGCAGATCGAGGGTTTGATTACCGCCGGTGTTGATCTCCTGATTATTGAGACCATGACCGACCTTTACGAGCTGCGCGAGGCTATTCTGGCAGCCCGCGACATCGACGCTAAAGTTCCTGTAATCGCCTCGATGACTTTCACCCGTGACGACCGTACGTTACTTGGAGACGATCCGGCCAAGGTGGCGCGTAAGCTGCAAGATGCCGGTGCTGACGTAATTGGCGTAAACTGTTCCGGCGGACCCAATCAAATTTTGCGCATTCTCAAGCAGATGGTGCATGCGGTTCCAAAGGGTCATTTTTCAGTCATGCCGAACGCCGGTTGGCCGGAGCAGGTTGCCGGACGCATTATGTACCCCGCTTCGCCGGAATATTTCGCCGATTACGCCCTGGCCTTCTGGCAGGCCGGTGCGCACGTCATCGGCGGCTGCTGCGGCACCACCCCCAAACACATCTCCGTCATGCGGGAGGCAATTGAAAAAGCACCGCCTGGTGAGACGCCCAATGGTTTCAGCCTGAGTGTTGTCGAACGCGAGGAATCAATTCCAGAAGGGATGCAGCCTACCCAGTTAAGCGAAAAACTAACCAACGGAAGGTTTGTCTTCGCTGTAGAAGTCGATCCGCCGCGTGGCTTGACTGCTCAGAAACTGTTAGCCGGCTCCAGTTTGCTCATGGAGGCCGGCGCCGACGTAATCAATGTAGCGGACAGTCCCATGGCGCGTATGCGCATGAGTCCCTGGGCCGTCTGCCGCCTGGTGCAGGAAAAAGTGGGCATCGAGACGGTGCTGCACTTTCCCACCCGCGGCCGCAACTTGCTGCGCGTACAAGGCGACCTTTTGGCAGCCCATGCGCTCGGGGTGCGCAACGTTTTCGTCGTAATGGGTGACCCGACTGCCATCGGCGACTACCCGGAAGCCATGGATAATTACGACCTCGTGCCTTCTGGGCTGATCAAGCTGATTAAAGAAGGTTTCAATGCGGGCGTCGACCATGCCGGTGTCGATATTGGCCAACCGACCTCATTCTTTGCCGGCTGTGCCCTAAACCTCACCGCCGCAGACCCGGACAACGAGATCAAAAACCTGCGCCGCAAATTGCGCGCCGGCGCCGATTTCATCTTAACCCAACCCATCTACGATCCCCCGGCTGCCAGGAAATTCCTGGAAAAGGTAAGTGAAGAAATTGGCGGGTTGAAGGTGCCGGTATTGGTAGGTCTGCTGCCGCTTGCCAGCTCACGTCACGCAGCTTTTTTACAGCACGAAGTCCCCGGGATCCAAATTCCGGAACATGTACAGCAGCGGATGGCAATTTCTGGTGACAATGGAGCCCGTACTGGAATCGAAATTGCGATAGAATTGATTGATCAAATTAAGCAATTCGCGCAGGGCATTTATCTGATGCCAGCTTTTAACCGCTTCGATTACGCGGCTGAAATTATCGAGACTTCACGCGAAGGAAATTGAAAACCCCATCCATGCTGCTCACCATTGATATCGGCAACACGAACATCACCCTGGGTTTGTACGAGGGCACGAAGTTAGGTGCACGTTGGCGTCTGGCAACCGATCATGAACGCATGCCGGATGAATACGGGATTCAAATTCTCGGACTGCTGCAGCATGGCGGCTGCTCGGTGGCGCAATTGGATGGCATCAGCATGGCTTCGGTCGTGCCGGTGCTCACCTCGCGCCTGCAGCAAGCCTGCAGAACGTATTTCAACCGCCCGCTTTTAATTGTGGATGAATCGATCAACACCGGGGTTAAACTGCTGGTGGATGACCCAAAAACGGTCGGTGCAGATCGTGTCGTCGACGCCGTGGCTGTGCATAAAATTTACGGCGGGCCGGCTTGCGTGGTGGATTTCGGCACCGCCACCACCTTCGATGCCATTACTGCTGCTGGCGAATATCTTGGCGGCGCTATCGCTCCCGGCATTGGCATTTCCGCCGAGGCGCTTTCCTCCCGCACCGCCAAGCTGCCGCGCGTTGATCTGCAGATGCCGCCGTCCGTGATCGGCCGCAATACCGTTCATGCCATGCAAGCCGGTTTAATGATTGGCTATATTTCCATGGTTGAGGGCATGGTCAAACGCTTCAGAACCGAACTTGGGCCGAAAATGAAGGTGATTGCCACCGGCGGTCTGTCCGAAATCGTGGCTGAAAACACAGAAGTGATCGATATTCTAGCGCCGTGGTTGACGCTGGATGGTTTACGTATTTTGTGGGAACTCAATCAGGAACAACATGCCCAATCCGCTGACGAATAAGCGCATCATTTTAGGCGTAACTGGCTCGATTGCCAATTACAAAGCCGCGGAAATCGCTTCCCGCCTGACCCAAATGGGTGCTTTCGTTGATGTCATCCTGACAGAAAGCGCCGCTAAATTTATCACACCGCTCACTTTTCAATCCGTCACCGGCCGCAAGGCTTATGTGGATGCCGATCTGTGGGGCGGCGAGGGGCACGTCACGCATGTCGGTCTGGGACGGGCTGCCGAATTGCTGATCATTGCGCCGGTATCCGCCAACACCATTGCCCGGTTGGCCAATGGCTTCGGGGACAACCTGCTGGTTCTGACTGTGCTGGCAAGCCATTGCCCCATCGTACTGGCGCCAGCCATGGACGTCGGCATGTTTGAAAACCTCGCCACTCAGGCCAATGTTAAAGTGCTGCAGGAGCGCGGGGTGCATTTCATCGGCCCGGTAGAAGGCCATTTGGCTTCTGGACTCACAGGCCGCGGCCGCATGGTAGAACCAGGGGAAGTCATTGGCGCAGCCCGTTGGGCATTGGGTCGCAAGGGTCCGCTGGCTGGCAAAAAAGTCGTCGTCACCGCTGGCGGCACCCAGGAACCGATCGATCCGGTGCGCCTGGTCACCAATCGGTCTTCCGGCAAGCAAGGTTATGCCATCGCCTGGGCAGCTCAGGACGCCGGTGCGGATGTAACACTGATTACCACCGCCGATTTGAACTCGCCTGGTTGTGCCAAAGTCGTAACAGTTCAGACTGCTGCCCAAATGCACGCCGCGGTCATGCAGGAAGCGGCGGATGCCGATATGCTGGTGATGGCTGCCGCGGTCGCTGATTTTCGCCCTGCCACCGCCGCAGTTGATAAGATCAAAAAAGAAAAAGGGCTGCCGCAAATTCTGATGGAACCTACCATCGATATTTTGCAAGCGGTGGGCGATGAACGCGAGAAAACCGGTTGGCCTAAACGCGTCATTGGGTTCGCGGCTGAATCGCGCGACCTGTTGGATAACGCGGCTGCCAAATTGAAACGCAAGCGGCTGGATATGATCGTCGCCAATGACATCACCCGCTCCGATGCCGGTTTTGAGGTCAATACCAACCGGGTAACCTTCTTGTATCCGGATGGCACAGCCATTCCGCTGCCAAAAATCACCAAAGAGGAAGTCGCTGAAGCGGTCATCGACCGCAGTCTAATATGGTTCAAAAATTCTTAAGAATGAAATTCATACATTAAGGGCGGATTTAAGAATGCAAATATTGGTAATCTCGGACATTCATGCAAACATCACCGCACTCGAGGCGGTTCTGGAAGACGCCGGCAGCTGTGATGCTGTCTGGTGCCTTGGCGACCTGGTTGGCTACGGCCCCGATCCCGAAGAATGTGTATCCCGGATTTCCAACCTTCCGAACGCGATTTGCCTGCTCGGCAACCACGATGCCGCGGTCCTCGGCAAACTGGATCAGGAAGCTTTTAACCACGAGGCCAATATTTCTGTAACCTGGACGCGTGACCAGCTTTCACCATCAAGCCGGGGGTATTTGCAGGGATTGCGTACACGCATCGAGACGCAGGATGTAACCCTCAGTCACGGCAGTCCGCGTAATCCAATTTGGGAATATCTGTTGGACATTAATACGGTTTTAACTAACTTTTCATTCTTCAAGACAGCCATTTGCCTGGTTGGGCACACCCACATCCCCATCATCTACACTCACAGCGGCAATGGAACAGTGGATTGGAGCATTCCGCAAGCAGGCGTGCGGCAGACCATTTCCAAACGATCCATCCTCAATCCTGGGTCAGTTGGCCAGCCGCGCGATCGCAATCCTCAGGCTGCCTACGCTATTTATTATCCGGAAGATCGGTCCTGGGAATCCCGTCGGGTGGATTATGACATTGCCAGCGTACAACAGCGCATTCTAGCCGCGGACCTACCCACCCGACATGCCGCCCGCCTGATCGACGGTTGGTAGACGGAACTATCTATCTGTGCGCAGCGTCTATTCACCATCATCCGAGTGCCCGAAGGAGAAGAGAAATGATCAAGCGCACGGTTTACCTATTTTTAATTGCGGCGGTATTGCTCACGGCCTGTTCGGCCGCCAAAACCGCCAATGATTCAGTGACATCCGGGGGAGAGCCCTCCCGGGATTTTCTGGGCGTTCCCGAGGCAGCGCCGGCCGCGGAAGCTCCCATGGAACCCGGTAAACCCCAATTGTCCGACCAGACTGCCCAAAACGTCACCGAGCGGTTGGTCATCCGCAACGCCAATCTTTCGATCCTTGTGGCCGAGCCGGCTGCAGTGATGGATGACATTATGCAGATGGCGAATGGCATGGGCGGATTTGTAGTCGATTCAAATCTTTACCAGACCACCACCGCGGCAGGAGTTCAGGTGCCGCAGGCTCAGATAACCGTCCGCGTACCGGCTGCCCAATTGGATGCAGCTCTGGCGCAAATCAAAGCCCACGTCAAAGATCCGGTCAACGACATTCTATTCGAGAATGTCACCGGTCAGGATGTGACCCAGGAATACACTGACCTGCAATCACGCCTGCGCAACCTGGAAGCCGCCGCCGAGCAGCTGCGCACCATCCTGGACCAGGCCATCCGCACCGAGGACGTGTTGGCAGTTTATAACGAACTGCGCAATGTCAATGAGCAAATCGAAGTGCTGAAAGGCCAAATTCAGTACTACGAGCAGTCCGCCCGCATGTCTGCCATCAGCGTGACCATCCAGGCGCTGGCCAGCGTGCAACCCATCAATATTGGCGGCTGGGAACCTCAGGGCGTGGCCAAGGAAGCACTGCAGAATTTGATCCGCGCCTATCAGACTCTTGCCGACGGAGCCATATGGCTGGTAGTCTTCTGCCTGCCTATCGCCCTGCCGATCGGAATAGTGCTCTTCTTCGTCATTCGCGGCATCCGCAAGTGGAACAAGAAACGTAAAGGGCAAATCGTCGAAGCCAAACCGGCGGAATAACCGGTTAACAGGCGTTTGAGAACAATCCTAAGGCGGCCGTAAGGCCGCCTTTTTGTTATCCATATTCAATGTGGATTCTTGCCGTCTGATCCAATTTCACTTCAAAATGGTAGACCCCGCCGCCGGATGACTTCCACTGCAATCGCACGCCAACACATTCAACCCGCATTGGATCGGAAGGTAAGGAGAGGTGAAACAAGCCCTCCGCCTGGCGCCTAAGGTTCAGGGTGAAGCTAACTTTATGGCCTTCAACTTCCCACTCCTTGACCTCGACACCCTGGGAAAAATGCAGATTGCTGCCAAGGTAAAGCGGCAGCGATTCGTCTTCGATTGAAGTTGCTGCGGCTAAAAATACGCCGTGGGCAGGAATCGGCGGCAGGGAAAACGGCGTTCCCGGATCGTATCTGAAAATTTTTCCATCCCAAAAGCTGCTGATCCAACACGGTGCGTTTGGCAGATGGTAATTTGCCGGGTTGAATGTCAGCGGTTGCGGTGAATCCTCCCAGTTGAAATGCGCTAATACTGTCCAGTTACCTTGCGGACCGTGCATAGGCAGACGCAGCCGCCTCGGATCAGTCTGCTCGAGTAAATCCAGTACCTCAGCACGCTTGCCGATGACCGGCAATAGTGCTCGGGCAATCTGCAGCCGTTCTGTCGGCAAACCAGTCAGATCATCCGAAAGGAGCAGCGATCCGCCAGTCATGCCTATGGCAGTGGCTAAAGATTGGATTTCCGGCAGGCGCAACCGTGAATCCGCACGCACCAAGAGGCAATCCGGATCGTTGGTCCACCAGCGATTATGCAGCGGGGCGCGCGTCAGCGTGTTGTGTAGGGAATTGCGCGCCGAGGGCATGGCAGGTTCTTTGTGAAATGGGAAGCGGATGCCTTTCATTTCCGGTTCCCATGAACCGTTTACGTCGGCCCCAACGCGCATGGCATCCACTAGCCCAACCCCAGAACCCAGCGGCAACCCACAGCCAACCAGGTAGGCGTCTGCGCCAACCGCTGCTCGGATGGCCTCCATTCCTTGGCGCATTACCTGAGCGCGCGTGAGCGCGGGGTCGTGACGCAAGCCGGGCAACGCCGCCGCATACAGAAAGTCAAGTTTCAAATATGGGAATCCCCAATCTCTAACAGCACGGCGAACGGGTTCCAGTGCCAGTTCCATTGCCCCCGGAGCCGTCAAATCGATGGCAGACGCCAGGTTGTTCCAACCAAAACCTGCGTTAACCGGTTTTCCGCGCCGGTTGCGCAAAATCACCTCGGGATGGCGGCCGACAAAGTCTGACCGCGGATTCAGAATGAACGGCGCCAGCCACAACCCCGGCGTAAAGCCGCGGTCTTTTATTTCACGTGCCAGGGGCGCTACTCCGTCCGGAAAAGCGGGTTTGAAGGAAAACCAATCGCCGACCCTGGTTTCAAATCCATCATCGATTTGCACCAACTGTAGCGGCAACTGGTCTCGCATCGAATGGATTGCATCCAGATTCTTGCGAATGTCCTGGGCAGACAGGTTGGAATAATAGTGGTACCAGGAGCACCAACCGGAAGGGACAGGTTTAAAATTCTGGTCCGTCAGACCATACTCGCGCGCCACACTCTCCAGATAAATGCCGAATGGATCCGGGTCATCCGTTGAAATCGGGGTGATGACCGCCCAATCGGTTTCTATTCTGGCTCCCGGTTGGAGTAATGCGCCGTCGGTGGTGAACATCGCCAGTGATGGACGATCCATGGTGACAGCTTCGATACTGCCAAAATGCTGCTTTTGCGATAAAAAGCCAGCCAGCAATCCGCTTTTGGTGGATAAATCTGCGAGCGCGCCAAAGAAGTCTGCGGTGTAATACCCGGGCATGCGTAGAGTTGGCGTTCCATGATTGATGATCATTGGCTGCTGCAGGAATCCCAGCCGTGAAATACGCATCGCTTCGCCATTTAGGTAGGCGCCAGTCGGCGACCAGGACTGCCAGCCGTTGCTGAAAAACGACCATCTTGGCCGCGAATAGTGCGGCGGAAAATCAACCGCCCCGAAAATTTCCTGCCCGCCGACGCGTAAAAACTCAATCTTTTCAATTCTTAGCGCTTCCTGGGTGTCATTTTCGATTTGGATTCTCCACAGGAACAACGGTTGAGATTGACTCAATGCAAAAGTGGCCTTCACCTTTAATCCTGAATCAGGAAGGATTCGCACTGCCTGGAGGGTTGTGAGGGGACCATGGACCGTATTGGGGGATGATTCCGCATCTGCCGTTTCAAAACGATCCAATGCATGGGTGGACCGTAGGCCGATTTGGTTAATTTCCAGCCGCATTTGCCCGCCGCGAAAGCCGCAAGTGTGGAGTCCGGCTGGCACCAGGTCGAATTTACCGGAATCTGGATAAAAATGAAACTGGAAAAAGGGTGACGTCAGTGTTGTTGGCATTCCGTTTGAAATCCGATCCTTAAAATCAAACCAATTGGATCATGAAGGGATTATACTAAGGTCGAGTTGCAACAAAACGCCAGAAAGGGGGCAAATTAAGGTTGAACAATTATTTTTTTAAGGAATCCGACATCATTTATGAACAACCAGTTTATATATTTTCAAACTGTCATTCCCCAGTCTTACCAACTATCCTATCAAATTTACCTGCCTGCCAATTACGGGATCGATCCAACGGTCCATTGGCCTTTGATTCTTTGCTTGCACGGTGCAGCTGCACGCGGGGTGGATCCCGAGGAAATTCGCCGGGCTGATCTACCCGCCACCATCGAGGCTGGAGTTGAGTATCCATTTATTATTGTCGCTCCTCTGTGTCCGGCTGAAACCTGGTGGTCGGATCACCTCCCGGCATTGGATATCCTGCTTAAAGAAGTGACCGACCGCTACCTGGTAGACGTCGACCGCATCGCCGTGACCGGTGTCAGCATGGGGGCATTTGGCGTCTGGCATCTGGGCGTGGCTTACCCGCAGCGTTTTTCAGCACTGGTGCCGGTTAGCGGCGGCGCTGCCTGGTTTTACGGCTTCCCCGAACGGGCGCGATCATTGGATGGCGTTGGGGTTTGGATTTTTCACGGCGAGCTGGATCCGATCATCCCACTGCGCGAGGCGCAAGTATTGTCTGACGAATTGAAAGCCGCCGGACAAAGTTCGCGATTGACCATCATCCCGGAAAGCGGTCATGACATTTGGAAGCAGGTGTACCGCATGCCGGAATTGATCGAATGGTTGTTGGAACAAAAACGTCCGAATGGTAAATAAAAAAACCGCAACGTGGCTGCGGTTTTTTGGTCTGAATAAGGATTAAAGTCTTGGCAGGAGAATTCCCTGC
>DATBWK010000160.1:0-19568 GCA_036514835.1 Bellilinea sp. | reverse complement strand
GCCCTCGGCTTCGGCGTCTTTGATAAATTCGGGGTACATCGTAATGACTTCATAATTTTCCCCACCGATGGCGGCTTTCAGGTTATCCAGCGTGCCGCCAACCCCTTCCATGGCACGCAAATGTGCCAGAGCATGCACGGTTTCAGCATGTGCAGCCGCTCGGAACAATCTGGCAATCTGTGGGTATCCCTCTGCATCCGCCTTCTGCGCGAAAGCAGTGTATTTGCGGTTAGCTTGAGACTCGCCGGCAAAGGCGGCCTGTAAATCATCAAGTGTTTTTCCCATAATTCCCTCCCAGAGGAATGAATTTTATTCTTGTCTTTCTGTAAATTTAAAGTTAATCGATTGGACAAAGTTTGTCCAATAACGCAAATCACCGATCCTTGCGACAAAACTCACAAATGAAAGCAACCGGCGCACATTTCTGTGCACCGGTTGTGGATTAAGTTATCCGATGGGTAGAACCAGCTAGCACTCGCTGTAGCCGCAGGCATAGCATTTACGGCAGCCTTCTTCGTTGATCACCGCCGCCTCGCCGCACTCGGGACACAGGTCGCCGAAACGCAGTAAGCGTTGACTGGCTACCACTGCTCCCATACCGCTCTCGAAATGGACGGATTTGCCGTTGCCCGGGTTGACTGAAGCCCCAGGATTTTGAGTATCTGAGGGTTTGTCAGATTGGCTGACCAGCCGTTCAGCGCGGTTTTGCAAATATTCATCCAGAATTTGACCAACGCCATCGGGCAGCGAACGCACCCGGTTAGGACCAAAGCCCAGCGGGCGTCCGCCGCCGATGCCAAGCATCTGGTTGGTCATTTCACGCAGGCGTTTGGCCGGCTCGATTGGCGATACGATGCGCAGTACGTAGGAGAGTAAGCGACCTATGGCTTCGGATACCGCGGCGGTGTCGGAACCAGCTTTGGCAGTGTTGATAAACACCTCGAAGGGCTGCGCGCCGCCATTTTCATTGACGGTGATGAAAGCCTTGCCCAGAGGCGTCTCGATCGAGTATGTGAATCCTTGTAAATAGCGCGGGCGCGGTTTACGGCTTTCATTCAGGAAGGATTGCTGTTCGGCAGTATGGGTCTCCGCATTTCCTGTGAATGCTGTCTCCCCTGTCTCCTTTTGTTTGGCAGTGGCATGTGTCTCCAACACTACCTTGTCCCGCGAGCCGGTGACGTACACCGTAATCCCCTTGCATCCCAGCTTCCAGGCCAGGTTATAGGCTGTGGCGACTTCCTCTTCGGTGGCGCCGGCTGGGAAATTGATAGTTTTGGAAAGCGAATTATCCACAAAAGCCTGCATGGCGGCTTGCATGCGTACATGTTCTTCGGCGCTGATGTCGCCGGAGACGACAAATACCTTGCGCAGTTCTTCCGGCAGCGCGGAGACATTCTGGCAGGTGCCTTCCAGCATGGTCTGGTCAATGATTTGCTGGCGGGCTTGCCCGTCAATGCCGGCGCGGGTTAATGCTTCCTCGAATAGCGGGCTGGCATACGCCAGCTGCAGGTCTTTGCCATTATCGTTAACGTGACGGATATACGCCAGGGCAAAAGTCGGCTCGCAGCCGTAGCCTTCGCAGCCGGCGACCGTGGCAATCGTTCCGGTGGGCGCAACCGTGGTCTGGGCGGCGTTGCGCAGACCGTATTGACGCATGCCGGCTTCCAGAGCAGCCCAATCCACAGCCGGGCGTCCGTAATCATGCTCATAGGGTGTCAACGGCTGAGGCGCAGTCCATTTGAAATCCTTGGGGTCATAAATGGAGCCTTCTAAAGCCAGAAATGGACCGCGTTCTTTGGCCAATTCCAGCGAGGTGGCCATGGAGATGTAACGCACATATTCCATCACCTGCGCCGAAAATTCCTGGCCTTCATCGGATCCGTAACGGATTCCGCAATGGTACATCAAGTCAGCCAGACCCATGATCCCCAGGCCAATACGGCGGGCAAGGTGAGCGGCTTCGGCCAGCTGCGGAACTGCCGGAACGTAACTGTTGGCTTCCACCACATCATCCAGGAAACGGGTGGACAGGTCAACCGAGTAAGCTAATTTCTCCCAATCGACCGTGCCATCCGGACCCAAATGCTGTGCCAGATTCACCGAGCCAAGACAGCAATTCTCATACGGGCCAAGCCATTGCTCGCCGCAAGGATTGGTGGCTTCCAATGGGTAAAGATGCGGCACCGGGTTTTGGCGGTTGGCCGCATCCAGGAACAACATGCCCGGTTCACCGTTGTGATGCGCCTGTCGCACGATGGAATCAAACAAATCACGGGCACGCACAACTTTTTCGGTCAAAATAGGCACGCCGGCAGCTTGCATGGTATCGATGGTGCCGCGAACCTCGCGGTATTTGGGATCGTGCACATCCGGGAATCGCAGCGGCCATTCTTCGTCGTTCTCGACCGCGCGCATGAAGGCATCGGTGATGCCGACCGAGATATTGAAATTGGTGATCTGTGTTTCATCGGTTTTGCAGGTGATGAACTCTTCTACATCCGGGTGGTCCACCCGCAAGACCGCCATATTGGCGCCGCGGCGGGTGCCGCCCTGGGCAATTTCGCCAAAGGCATTGTCATAAACCCGCAGAAAGCCGACCGGACCGGTTGCCTGCCCGGCGGAGGAGCGCACCATGCTGCCTTTGGGTCGCAGCCGTGAAAAAGAGAAGCCATTTCCGCCGCCAGTCTGTTGAATCAAGGCAGCGTCGCGCAGGGTTTGGAAAATGCCGGCTGAATCCCTACCCATATCGTCGGTGATTGGCAGCACAAAGCAGGCAGCCAACTGCCCCAATGGTGTACCAGCCCCTGTAAAAGTCGGCGAATTGGGAAAAAAGGCCTTGGAAGTCAGGAGATGATAAAAAGCCCTGGCACGTTCGATGAAATCCCCATTCCATTTTTCTTCCACTTTGGCAATGTGATAGGCTACCCGCCAGAACATATCTTCTACGCTCTCGGCTGGTTTCCCGTCGTTGCCGCGGCGAACGTAGCGCCGCACCAGCACCTGGCGGGCATTATCGGTTAAATCAACCTCGGGCAAGTCCTCCGGCCGGGGCGGAGTGGGCAGCATGCCGTGTCGGGATTTTTGTTTATGAGCCACCATCTCGTAATACCTCCTCAACTTTCCAATAAACGGTCGATCTCTTTGCGGATTGCGTGTAAATCGGCCAGGTGCAGATAAACAATTGCATAGCGGATATAGGCCAATTGGTCCAGATCTTTCAACCCGGCGATAACCATGTCGCCGACGACGCGCGAGGCAACCTCGGACCGCCCCAATTGCTGCAATGACGATTCGATCTCGCCTACCAGCCGTTCGATCTCAGCCGCGGATACGGGCCGTTTGGCGCACGAGATTCGGATGCCGCGCATCAGCTTCTCGCGGTCAAATTCCTCGCGGGTTCCGTCGCGCTTGACCACCAATGGGGTAGCCAAAATGGGACGTTCATAGGTCGAAAAACGCTGACGGCAGCGTTCACATTCGCGTCGGCGGCGAATGCCACCGCGACTGTCTCTTGTCGTGTCCAAAACGCGCGATTCTTCGAATTGGCAATAAGGACAACGCATCAAAAACCTCCCTTAGTCTGCGGTGTGAGGAGTCAACGACCTAAAATTTCCGACTACGGCTCCCGTTTAGAGTTTTGGGAAGAGCGGGAATTTCATTTCGGTGAAAGCCGTTTTTCTGGCTTTCGGGAACGCACACCCCCACAGGTGGGGGTGTGCAAAGTAAAATACCGTATATGTATGGTTAGATTTTAGCATACTTAAAAGTCATGTGCAATAGCAGAAACCATTTTCTAATCTTAAAAATAATTTCATAGAAAATATATTCTGTTAATGTTCGGCTCAAAAAAACAGGTCCGTTAATCCAATCTTTGCCGTTCGCGACACCCCCACCTGTAGGGTTAATCGAACATTTGAACGATTTTGAGCCAGAATTACCGCAAACAGTTCACAGACAATTCACCATCCATGCTGCGATATTATTCAACCTTAAAGAATCTGAATTTTTATCTGGATTAATTATTACTTAGAATCGCCATCAGAGCGGATCAACCCGGTTCGTTTGAGCAGCGTTTCTACCAGGTTGCGTCCACCGCCCGGTACGACCACCTGAACCGCCCCTGGCAATACCTGCACCTCGACCGGGGTGTGCCCGATCACATCTCCATCTCCCTGCACAGTTAGAGAGGAGAGGCTGTTTACCTGTATACGTTTTTGAGCAGTCAGCGTTTTGAACCGCGGGTTGGCGCTTTTAATCCCCAACACAAAATTACCCACCACCAGGACCCAATCCCACAGTGTTAATGCGCGGGCAATTATGACGTCCACTGCCCCATCATCCGGCAGGATCTCCAGGTGTCGCGGCATTCGTTTAAACCCGATCAAACTTGTATTTCCCACCATAATTTCTGACGCGCGCGTCTGGTATACCATGTCGTCCACGGTTAAATGAATGCGGTGAAGGCGCAGTCCGGCTAAATTGACCATACCATTCAATATATAGGCGAAAAACCCCAGCCTTTTTTTCTGTTCACGTTCAACCGAGTCCATGGTGGTTGCACTAAACCCGATGCTGACGTTCAATGCGTAACACCGGCCGCCAACCTGCATCAAGTCCAATGACTGCAAGCGGTGTTCGCCCGCCAACAGTTCAAGAGCTTTTTCAGCGTTGGTTGGTATGCCGAGGTCGCGCGCCATGACGTTACCAGTCCCTGCCGGCAAAACACCTAATGGGATGCCGGTGCCTTTAAGGGCTGTTACTGCCTGTGAAATCGTCCCATCACCGCCCGAAACAACCACCAGGTCAACGCCAGTTTCAATTGCCTGGCGTATCACAGCGACCGTGTCCGCCTCCTCGGAGGTAGGAAAAACCTGGCAAGGCCAGTTGTGCGCCTCGAAGAATTTCAAATACTGCCGAAGCCGGGTAGTTCCTTCAACCACGCCGGATTCAGGATTAATGACCAGCAGCACCCTTGGCAACACATCGTTCTGAGTAGTGGTCATAACTATTGACTGAAAAACAAAAGGGAAACCTTGCGGTTCAGGGGACCCACTTTCCGATATCCGCCCAGGAATAGGAAAGATGGGAGGCTAACTGTGATCCAAGACGTTTCCGCACCTTCTTGAGGACTTGTTCCATTAATTCAAAACCGCCAATTTGGTTTAGCCGCTGGCCAATCTCACGGGCGCGGACATGGCGAAATTGTGCATTAAAGGAACCGCCGGAACGTTCGGCAAGGAAATCCTCCTGTTCGCCAATGCGAACCAGGTCCTCGATCATCCGGTTTACCTCCGGCTTCAGTTCGGCTGGAACCAGACTTTTGGTGAATAAAAAGTCAAGGAATCCCATTTACTGTCCTCCCGTGAGCGGAAAATCTCGATGCTATTAAGGATTGTAACATAGACGAATAGCGGTGATACAATGCCTTAGATTTATTTGTCTGCGGGGATTTATGCATTGGATTTTTCTCTCTCCTCACCATGATGACGCGGTAATGTCCTGTGGCGGACTGATTGCTGAACGCGTGAATGGCGGCGATTCCATCGAAATTTGGACCATCTGCGCCGGCGACCCACCGGACGGACCGCTCTCTCCGTTTGCCAGCCAATTGCATGAGCGCTGGGACACTGGACTGGAAGCTATGGATATTCGCCGGAGAGAAGACATTTCTGCCTGTAAGATCCTGGGGGCAGCTTACCGGCACTTCCCCATTCCTGACTGCATCTATCGGCGCGACCCGTTTACCGGTGATCCGCTGATCAAAGAAAATGATGATTTATTCCAGCCCCTGCCCGAATCGCAAGCCAACCTGGTAAAAGAACTGCGGAAAGACTTGCTGAGGAGGCTTCCATCAGACTGCCACCTGGTTGCACCAATGACCCTTGGCAACCATATCGATCATCAGCTGGTCCGCCTGGCTGCCGAGAGCCTTGACCGAGACCTGTGGTTCTATGCGGATTACCCATATGCCGTTCAGGAAAAAATCGGTGACGCTGCCGTTCTCTCCACGGTATCGCAGATTTTTAGCCAATCCATATCCCCCGCGGGGTTGCGAGCCTGGCAAGACGCGGTTGCCGCGTATAAAAGCCAGATCAGCACATTTTGGGGTTCGCTGAGCGAGATGAAGACCGCCATCCGGGACTACTGGCGAGTCGGCGGTGGGTGCAAGTTATGGCACAATTTGCCGGAAAATCCATAACAGATTTGTAATTTAGTGGCATTTCCACGAAAGTTGGCTACAATAAACCTATGCGAAAAGCGTTTGCGGTTGAATTTCTCCAACCTGCAAAATTGGGCGTTGGAAAATTATGCTATACTGACTCCATGGTGGACACGCACGCCTATTGGAGCCGTTGGGCACAGAAATTGCAAAGTCTGGGGGTAAGTGGACTGGCTGCCGCGCTCCTGGATGGCGCTGGTCCATTGCGGCTGCTGGCTGCACAGTTGGTTCATGCAGGCACCCCATTCATTGGTTCAGAATCCACAGGTTCACAATGGCAGGCATTAGCTGCCATGTTGGAAGATAAAGACGAAGCCGGACAATTTGTCTCCTTTCTCAGGGAGGAGGATCGCGTTTGATCACATTAGATGGAGTGCTTGGCCTGGGTGTGGTCTTCCTGGCAATCGGGTTGATCGTCATCCTGCACATGCTTGGCAGGGACCGCGATAAACCGGCTTTCCGGAAAATCGCGGCCTTTGACGCATTAAAGAATTCGATCGGATTGGCAGTCGAGAACGGCTCGCGCATTCATATTACCCTGGGAAAGTCCAGCCTGACTCAATCGACCAATGCTTCTGCTCTGGCTGGCCTGTCCACCCTGGACCGGATTGCGCAGATTAGCAGCATCAGCGACAAGCCCCCGATTGCCACCAGCGGCGATGGCGGATTGACCCTGCTCAGCCAGGACACGCTGCGGTCAGCGTATCGGAGTGTGCATGCACCCGAATTGTACGACCCGGGGCGCGGACGACTGGCAGGCATCACGCCAATGTCTTATATCGCCGGGACGCTGCATGTCACTACCCACGAAGAAGTCTCTGCCCACGTGATGATCGGCAATTTTGGACCGGAAATCGCGCTGGTAGCCGAAGCGGCTGATCTTGCAGGAGCATTCAGTCTGGCAGCCAGTGACTCGCTTCCAGCTCAGGCTGCATTATATGCCGTGGCGGATAACCCCGTCATTGGTGAAGAATTATTCGCCGCACCTGCTTACCTGGGCGGCAGCCGCAGTCACAGTGCCAGCTTGCAAGCCCAGGATATCCTGCGCTGGGGCGTGATTGTGGTCCTGGTTGGCGGCGCGCTGCTTAAGGCTATGGGGATTTTATGAGAGCACCGCTATCCACTGCCATCGCCATCGCCGCCGGGGGATTGACCCTGATTGGATTGTTGATCCCGGCCGATCCGCTGCTATCCATCCGAATCCGCCTGGTTGAATGGGCGGTTGCGCTGGCGGGAGTCGCCGGGTTGGTTGCCATCCTCCACTTGTTGAGCGTCCATTGGCGCAAGCTAACCGCCCGCCGCAACAAGAATTTCAACTCGGCATTTTTGCTGATCGCATTCATCATCACTTTCATCACCGGCATCCTCTTGAAGCCTTCTCACCCGACGATGCAAAAGATCGTCACCCACATTCAGGTGCCCATCGAAGCCAGCCTGATGGGTGTATTGGCAATATCGCTGACTGTGGCTGCCATCCGCCTGTTTCAAAGGCGCGGCGGCTGGATGTCAGTCTTGTTCGCCATCAGCGCGCTGGTATTTCTGGTCATTGGCAGCGGATTCCTGTCTGCCAGCGCTAACATCCCGGTTCTCAAAGACGTTCTGGCTGCAGTAAACGCCCTGCCGATCGCCGGGGCGCGCGGCATTCTCCTCGGTGTTGCTCTCGGGAGTTTGACCACCGGTTTGCGCGTGCTTCTTGGATCAGACCGGCCTTACAGTGGATAAATCATGAGCGAGATCATCTGCCCATTTTGCGGTGCCGAAAATCCGATCGAAGCGGTGGCTTGCTTTAACTGTAAAAAGCAGCTCTATGATGACGTCGATCCGGATGCCAGTCCGCCGCCGCGCGACGAAATGGAATGGTTGAAGGATTTCCGCGGATTTGCGGATGACCGCTCCGCGGGAACCATAAAAGCTACCGAAGCGGATCAATCCAGCGAAACTGGCGAGACTACCACCGGCGATGAAGAATCGGATGTGCCAGAATGGTTGGCTCGCATTCGGGCGCTCAAGGAAGACGAAACCCCTGCGCCCGCGGAGGAAGAGCCGGTTGAACCTGAGGAATTGCCCGCTTATTTGGGGAATGAAGCTGAATTACCGGACTGGATAAAAGAGATTAAACAGGGAGATGTGCCGCAACCTCTGGAAGAAGCCGGTGGGGATATGCCCGAATGGTTGAAAAACATGGCTGGGCCTGATGAACTGCCAGCGGCTGAGGACATCACCCCGGACCTGTCCATGATTTCGCCAGAATCCGGCGCGGAAGGCGGCATCCAATTACCGGATATTCCCTACGACTTGCCCGGAGAAGAGCCCGCTGAAGTCGATTTGGGTCAATTCACCCCATTGACGGATGACACGGTGGATGAGGCAGTCGACATCCCCGATGATTTATTCGAGGCAATCGCCAGTCAACCGGAGCCGGAGAAACCGCCTGAGCCCACGCCTGCCGAGCCACAGGACGATCTTGACTGGCTGGATACTGATATTACACAACCTGAACCGACAGAAATCAAGGAAGAAGAGCCGACAGATAGCGGCGACTTGCCGGAGTGGATGTTCGAACCAGCTGAAACAGAGGCTGATACGGTTCCGGAGCCTGGGGAACTCGATTTCACGACATTAGATGCCAGTTTGGCAGCGATTGATGGAGAAAACATGCCGGCTGCGCAGTCCGAAGCTGCCTTGCCGGATTGGCTGCTGGAAGATGAAGCCGAAAATTTTGCCAATCAGGCTGAATTCCAGTCAGAAGGTGCGCCTAACCTCGAAGTTGGCGAGATGCCGGGTTGGCTGCATGCTATGCGCCCGCTGGAAGCGGCTGCACCTGAGCTGGCTTCGCCAATGGATGAAAACCGCGTCGAACCTACCGGTCCATTAGCCGGTTATCAAGGCCTACTGCCAGGCGAAGGGGTCGTCACCCAGTACAGCCGCCCGCCGGTCTATTCGGCCCGCATGCAGGTCACCGACAAGCAGCGGATTTACGCCACATTGTTCGAGACCCTGATCGTGGACGAGACCCGGGTCGGCGCCCCACCGGCCGAAAAGAGTACCACGCCGCAGTTGGTTTTGCGAATGTCCGTCGGCCTGGTCCTCATCGGCGTCATCCTCATGGCATTAATCTTCAACCCTGGCCTGGCAGCTTCACCGACATTGGTGCCGCCGGAATCGGTCGTTTTCTACGACACCCTCCAAAATTTGACCGCAGCCGCCACTCCGCCGCGCGTCTTGGTCGGCCTGGACTATGAGCCCTCCTTATCCGGCGAACTGAGTACAATCGCCGCCAGCGTGGTCGAGGATTGGATGGCAGGCAACAGCGGCCTTGCCTTTGTGTCGCTCAACCTTAGCGGACCGGCATTGGCGGACGACCTGGTAAACAAAGCTGGAGCCAGAGTTCCCGCATATTTAGCCGCCGAACGCGTAATCAACCTGGGATATTTGCCAGGCGGCGCCACTGCTCTGGCAGCCCTGGCTGCCGACCCTACCCGGGCAGCCCCAGCCTCAGTTGACGGTATTCAGGCCTGGAACAGCCTGCTGTTACAGGGCATGGTCGCGGTCTCGGATTTCGACGCCATTGTCCTGTTGACCGACAACACAGAGAACACACGCGCCTGGATCGAACAGGTCAAACCTGCGGTGGGCAGCACCCCCCTGTTGGTCGTTTCCAGTGCTCAGGCAGCCCCAGCGTTGCAGCCGTACGTGCAATCCGGTCAAATTACCGGCATGATTTCCGGTTTTACCGGAGGAGCAGCTTACGAACAACTTACCCAGGCACAGAATGGAAGCATCCGCAGCTATTGGGACGCTTATCAGGCCGGGATGCTGTTGATCGCGGCCTTCATGCTGCTTGGATCACTTGGTTTCGGTATCATGAATATCTTCCGCCGTACTAAAAAGGCTTGAGCATATGGCCCCTGACCTTCTATGGACTTTGATCGCCTTCTTCCTGACCATCCTGGTGCTGAGCTATGTGCTGGGCGATAATGCCCTGTTTCGTTTTATCATGATGGTTTTCGTAGGTATTTCCGCCGGCTATGCGGCAGTGTTGATTTACTATCAGGTTCTCCTGCCGCGTCTAATTATTCCGCTTATGACCGTCCCTGCACCTGGGAAGGCTGTATTTATCATTCCCGCCGTCCTTGGAATTCTGCTGCTTTTCAAACTGTCACCGCGCCTGTCGGCGCTGGGCAATCCGTCCATGGCTTTGTTGACTGGGGTCGGGGCAGCAGTTGCCGTTGGCGGCGCTGTGACCGGAACCCTGTTTGGCCAAATTAGCGGCGCCATCTCGCCTTTTGACCTGGCCGGGGTTCAGGGTGGGGGCAGCTGGATCACGCAATTACTGGGGGGCATTGTGCTGCTCGGCGGCACGGTCTGTTCGCTGGCTTATTTTCATTTCGGTGCGCGTAAAAAAGATGACGAAAACACCGGTTCTCAGCCAGTTTTGATTCAAATCCCGGCCCGTATCGGTCAGGTATTTATTGCGATCACCCTGGGTGCCTTATTTGCCGGAGTGCTATCTGCTGCGCTGGCTGCTTTGATCGAGCGGCTGGCGTTCCTCATCAACGTTATCAAGCCGCTCATTTCTTAATCTGATTGCCATGAATACACCCAACGCTGAAGTCGAATCCCTGCTGGCCATCGAAATTGGCACCATCCACACCCGGGCGCTGCTTTTCGACCTGGTAGATGGACAATACCGCTTCCTGGGTGCCAGCCGGGTGCCAAGTTCCCACAGTGCGCCGTTCTACGACATCAACGAAGGAATTTTTCAGGCGCTTACCCAGCTTCAGGAAATGACCGCCAGGTTTTTCCTGGAAAACGCGCGCCTGATCATACCAGCACGGGAAGACGGCACTGGCATCGACTCATTGGTTTTGACCTATACCGCCGGTCCGGGGCTGCGGATTGCGGTCCTCGGGCTGCTCGAGGACGTCTCGCTCGAGAGTGCCCGGCGCCTGGCTTCTTCCACTCAGAGTGTATTGGTGGAGGCTATCGGCCTGAACGACCATCGCAAACACGAAATGCAGGTGGATGCCCTGCTCAAAGCCAAACCGGACCTGATCGTCATTGCCGGCGGCACTGAGAAAGGCGCCACGCGCTCGGTCGCCAAAGTTGCCGACCTGGTTTCGTTGATGCTGCAACTGACACCAAAAGACCACTATCCCGAGATCATGTACGTGGGGAACCAGGCCATGCAAAAGCACATTTCTGAAGCGCTGAGCCGCTACAGTGAAGTGCAGGTTGCACCCAACGTTCGACCCAGTATCGATAACGAAGTGCTGGCTCCGGCGCAGGAGATGCTGTCTCAGACTGTAACCCGCATTCGCAACCGCCATCTGGGAGGGCTGCAGGCGTATTCCTCGCTTACCTCAACTCCGGCGGCGCCTTCATCCCACACTTTCGGCCGGCTGGTGCGTTATCTGAGCCAAATCAACGACAACCAAAAACATGTCCTGGGAGTCGACCTTGGCGCTTCATACACCACACTGGCAGCCGCCCGCGAGGGAAAACTGGAGCTGAGCGTTTACACCGCAGGTGTCGGCGCCGGGTTGGAACGTGTTCTGGAGCTTTCCGATCTTCAGGATATCACCCGCTGGCTGCCTTACGACATTCCCGACGATTTGGTGCGCGATTATCTTTACCAAAAAACCTTGTTCCCGGGCAGTGTACCAGCCACGGTGGACACTCTGGCAATCGAACAGGCTGTGACAAGGCAAATTCTGGCATTGGCGTTGAAAACCCATCGCGCCCGTTATAAAAATTCCCTGACGGCTTTTGAACCCGTGATTGTTTCAGGGGCAACCCTGACGCAAGCCTCACCGGGCGCTGCACTGTTGATGTTGCTGGATGGCTTACAACCGGTTGGTACCTCTACTTTTGTTATGGATCCCTATGGGCTGGCAACCGCGTTAGGGGCTGCCGCAGCTGTGAACACCATGATCCCCGTCCAGGTTGTGGAAACCAGCGCACTGATCAACCTCGGCACGGTAATTTCGCCGCTCTCCACTGCGCGTTACGGCACCTCGATCATGAATCTGCGCATCGAGTATGAATCAGGTGAGAAGGCTGAACACGAAATTCGCCAGGGTAATTTGATAATGCTGCCTGTTCAACCCGGGCAGACAGCCCGCATCCACCTCGAACCGTTACGCGCCATTGAAATTGACCCGCTTCAGAAGAGCGGCACCCGTAGTTTCAAGGTGATTGGTGGAGTTTGCGGTACGGTGATCGATGCCCGCGGCCGGCCGCTGGAATTACCTGCCGATGATGTGCGGCGGCAAGACTTATTGAAAAAATGGGCCAATTCAGTTGGCGCATAACATGCAACCCAGTTAACGTTTATCTGAGAATTATCCATGATCACCCCCGTCACCCATCTGCTACCCCTCACCCACATCCGCCGCGACCGCATGCTGCCCATCAAAGGCCGCATCCTGGTCAATATCGGCACAGCGGTCGGTCCGAACGATATTGTTGCTGAGGCTGATCAGCCCGGGCAGCATATTGTTCTGGATATCCGCCGGATGCTCAATATCCACCGGATTGAGGACGCCCACAAACAGATCCGGTACAAGCCGGGTGAAAAAGTTGAGAAGGGTGACATTTTAGCTCAGGTTGGCGGAATCATTCCGCGCGTGGTGCGCGCCCCGGCTGATGGGAAGGTCAAAGGAATTTACCGGGGACAGCTAATTCTGGAAACCCCGGGTACAAAAATCGAGATCTTTGCCGGTATCTCCGGCAAGGTAACAGAGATCCTGCCCGACCGCGGGTTGGTAATCGAAGGGGATGGTGCGCTTTTACAGGGCGTTTGGGGCAATGGCAAGACCAGCGTTGGAATGTTATTAATCAGTGCCACACCCATCGAGGATGAACTGACCCGCGCAACACTGGACGTCAGTCTGCGAAGTGCAGTGGTTCTGGCAGGTCATGTTACCCAGGCTGATACTTTGGCTGCGGCGGCAGAATTACCGGTTCGCGGCTTGATTTTGGCGAGCATGACCGCGGATTTGATCGAGACCGCGAAAAAGATGAATTATCCCATCATCCTGATGGAAGGATTTGGGCGCTTGCCCCTCAACGCCGCAGCTTATAACCTGCTGACGACCAATCAAAAACGCGATATTGTTCTCAACGGGATGTGGGATGCCGACCGTAATGAAAAACCAGACCTTTTCATCCCACTGCCAGCACAGGGAGAACCTGCTCCTGATTTTGCCGAATTTACCACGGGAAAAATTGTGCGGGTGACGGTGCCGCCTTTCGCCGGGCATGCTGCCACACTTCTCAATATCCGCCCCGGACTTACCCTGTTTTCCAATGGATTGCGCGTGAGTGCTGCCGATATCCAGTTGGAAACCAATCAAATCGTTACTGTACCAATCGCTAACCTGAATGTGTTAGAATAGTTAAAATAGTGTGAGGAGAACCACCGATGAGCCTAAATAACACGCCTCCCGAAGACGACACGCCGAATGAGAATTTACCCGAGGAAAACCAGTACGAGGAATTCCGCGACCAATATGAAGAAGATCTGCCCACTGAGGAAGAACGCCCAACAAACGGCAACCGGACTTTCTTAAGATTCATAGGCATTATCGGTTCAATCGTCGTCCTGGCTATATTAGCGCTGGCTGGATATTTTGTTATATCCCGCAGCCAATTGGCACAACGCTTCCAACAGCAATCGGCGCAGGTCAATGCTGAGAATACAGCTGTGGCACTTCAGTCGACCGAATCGTCATTGCAAGAGTTGCAGGCCATGACGCAAAAAGCCATTCTGCCAGCCACCTGGACTCCCACCCCACAAGGCGGAGTTGCTCAGGCGACCGCGACGCAACAACCAGCCAACACATCTGCACCCACCGACTCCAGCGCATCCAGTGCTGACAGTCGAACCGCAACCTCGGCTGCCTTCCTGACACAATCTGCCCAGGGCGCAGCGATCGGCACACCCATTGCCCAGGCTACCACAGCGCCCAGCGCAACAACCCGCGCGACCTCCACAGCCACTACCCGAGCTACCGCTACCACCGCCGGGACTGCCCGCACCACCGCCACATTGCGTGTTAGTGCCACTCCGCTCAAAACTGCCACTGCGTTGCCGCAAACTGGTTTTGCGGACGAGGTTGGTCTGCCAGGATTGCTTGGACTTGCGCTTGGTCTGGTGGTCGTGGTATTTGCCGCCCGCCGCATTCGTTTATCAACCAGCCATTAATTCAGATTCGCAATCAACCTAAATTTTAGCCCTCCCGTTACTCCGGGAGGGCTTTTTCGTGCATGTTCCAATTTTAGAGCGTGCGATTACAGCACATCCTGTGCTACTTTTTGGCCGAAGCCTAGCAGCGATTTTACCATTTCGTCGGTACGCCCCTCCGCATAAACCCGCAGTACCGGCTCCGTGCCGGATGGACGGATGAGCAGCCATGAGTCGTCACTCATAATGTATTTGACGCCGTCCACTACGCTGATTTCCTGCACCTTTTCACCGCCAATTTCCATGGGAGCATGCTCGCGCAGATAGGCAGTCATTTTATCTTTGGATACCGGATGCCCCAGACGGATGTCCTTACGTTCATAAAAAGCCGGTCCAACATCTTTAAGCAGGTCATTAACCAATTCGTGCAGGGAAACACCGTAACTGGCAACCATTTCCACCAATAGCAACCCCATGATCACGCCGTCGCCTTCGGGAATATGACCTTTGAAGGAGATGCCGCCGGATTCTTCTCCGCCAATCAAGACATCTTCTTTCAACATCAAGTCGGCAATATGATTAAAGCCGACTGGCGTTTCATACAGCTTCAGGTTGTAGCGTTTGGCCAGGCGATCGATCATGCGGGTGGTGGACACGGTACGGACCACAGACCCAGAAAGTTTATGTTTCTCTACCAGGTAGCGCAGCGCCAAAGCCATAATTTTATGCGGATCCACGAAATTACCGCGTTCATCCATGGCGCCGATGCGATCGGCGTCACCGTCGGTTGCCAATCCGAAGCTGCCATAACCCATGGAGATTGCCCCCGCCAAAGCCCCCAGATAGCGTCCGATGGGCTCAGGATGTACGCCGCCGAAACCGGGGTTCATCTCGCCGCGCACCTCATACACTTCGCAACCGGTACCTTGCAGCACAGAGCGCAGCACTCCGCGCCCTGAGCCGTACATCGAGTCGACCACGATACGCTGCGGATTGTCGGCAATTATGTCAAAATTGATTAATTTTCGCAAGTGTTCGGAATATGCCGGGATTGGGTTAAAGCGCTGCAGCAGGTTGGACTTTTTTGCCTGCTCGTATTCCATGACATTCGGCCCGCGTCCCTGAGTTTCGTTATCATTCAGGTAAATTTCAACTTTACGGCACTGGTCCGGTGAAGCGGAACCTCCGAAAGCTGCTTTGAGCTTCATGCCGTTGTAGCGTGGGGCATTATGCGAGGCGGTGATCATGATTCCGCCGATGGCATTCAAGTTGCGAACTGCGAAAGAAATGGCAGGAGTCGGGGCATCGGCTTGAGCCAGATGCACTTTAAAACCATTCGCAGCTAACACCCGGGCTGTTTCCACAGCATAGCGGTCGGAAAGAAAGCGGGTATCGAAACCAACGACCATGGTATGCGGATCGGGGTTTAGCCCCTCCGATTCACCGTTCAACCACGAATCCGAACTAACGGCATCCGCAATCGCCTGTGTCACCAGACGTAAATTGTTGAATGTGAAAGTGTCCGAGATAACGGCGCGCCAACCGTCAGTGCCAAAATGGATCATGTTTAATTACTCCTGCTGATTGAGTTTCAATAAAATAACGAGCTATTTTACCACCCTGGAGCCGGCGTGGCAGTAGCGAGTAAACTTTGCACAATCCAGCCGATCAATCCGTCCTCGGTGCGAACCTGAACCCAAATCGTGGTTGTTTTGCCTCGCACCGGGTCAGAAATCACCTGTACCATGCCGCCATTCAAGATGGAGGAAATAATTTTGCCATCTGGTTCATCCCGCAGCAGCGCACCGCCGCCGGTTGGGGCCGTGACCCGCGCCCAGACCGGTGTTGGCTGCGGCGTGATGGTTTCCGTAGCGGTGCCGGTTGGCTCAAAGGTAATGGTGGGGGTAAGCGTAACCGTTGGGCTATGACTGATGGATGGCTGCGGAGTTACGGTTAATGTAACCGTGGCTGAAGGACTGGGATTTGCGGGTAAAACTACTGCCGGTGCGGTGGGGATCAATTGTGAGCGCGGTGCGGATAATCCGCCAGAGTTCATGAAAGCCGCTACCAGCACCCCAATAAGCAATCCTGTGAAAAGGAACCCACCCAGGTTTCGCGGAGGGTATTTCATCAGGATCAACATGAAAATTCCAACCAAAACTGCCCAGGCCAGGTGCACACCAGCCACTCTGATCCCCGCGATCCAGGCGCTGTCATGATACACAACAAGATTAATGCCGGCGGCGGACAGGGGCGGGAAAAGACCGTAAGCGATGGCAATGTTGGCTACCAACGGGCGTTGCCGCGGTGATCGAGCCAGCATATAGATGGATAGCCCGACGCCGACTGCCAGCAGAACAAAATTCGGCCATTCATAGGTCGTCCATTTGGTAAACACTGGCGGTGGGGTTGCCTGCATCAGCGGCAGTAAAGCTCCAGCCAGTGCACCGAACCCAAAAATAAATAGGCCGGCTGCCGCCAGGCTCAGGATTGATTTCAGCAATAAACGTGCTGTTCCATTGGTCGATCCCAGCGCAATGCCGATGACCGGCCCAAGAAACGGGGCGAATAACACGCCAAGTACCAGCAGCGCGTCTGAAAAGAGAAGCAAACCAATTGCCAGTACGATACCAGATAACAAGCTAGCGAGGAAATAATCGAAGGATGGTGTTAACTGCCGAGAGACACTCTCCAACCAGGCGCTGCGCTCGTCATCCGTTTGCGGCAGCAGGGCACGGTGAATTCGCCGCCGCCGGACGACTGCCGAGGGGCTATCTGGTTGTGACGGGATCGGTTCGCTGGTGGGGAGGCTCATTTTCGCAGGGTCGCAATCATTCGGAGAGGTTTTTCGAGCAGTTCAAGCGCCGCGACAATATCCGGCACGATGACGTCGGCAGCTAACATGGTTTCCGTGGCAGCGCCTTCTCGCGAGAGGATGCAAATGCCTACAGCAGCAGTCTGCAGCATGGCATGGTCGTTAGCCCCCTGACCCAGGGCTACAACATGCTCGGCGCCTAATTGTTTTACAAATTCAGCTTTTTGGTTGGCTTCGGCACCAGGCGGGATAATATGTGCATGAACTTCGAGCTGGTGATTGATCTGGGTTAAAGTCCCAAACGTATCTGCGCTGACCAGATGAATTTGGAGCCGGTCGCGCAGGGTCTTGAACCCGCGGGAAACCCCTTCCAACAACTTGCCATCCAACGCCAGTGTGCCATTGACGTCGCATACCAGATGGTTCAGTTTTAAGGTTCCCCGTCCTGGTACGACCAATTCGATCATGGCTCAATTATAATACAGCCCAAACTTTTCACGAACCGGTTACAATACGCACATGACACCGAAGACCTCCCCACGCCCACCCATGCTGCTGGCAATCATCGTGCTCTTGGTCCTGGCAGCCTGCTCCGCAAAACCATCACCTACCGCGGTCATTAAAGCTACTCCGACCCTCGCTCCTGAAGCAGTGTTTACACCCACTTCAACTCCAGAACCAGCCGTGGCCTGGTTAATCACCGGCACAGGCGGGGAAAATCCTCTCAGCAGCGAAATTTCCGCTTTTTTGAATGAACGCGCACCAATCGATGGATTCACGCTCGAGGTCATGGAGACATTCAACCAGGGCGGAGTGCCAGGCGATTTACAAATCACCGTATTCCTCTCGCCAAACGAAGATGTCGCAAGTCTGGCCTCCAATCTGCCGGACACCGAGTTTGTGGTCATCGCGGATACAGACCTCGCTCCGGCTAATAATCTAAGCGTTATTTATGCCAGCGAAAATCAGGTGGTTTTCCTGGCCGGATACCTGGCGACCTTGAACGCACCGGACTTCCGCTCTGGAGCGCTGCTGGTGGATGGAGCTGCCAATACAACCCAGTTGCAGGACAGTTTTCTGAACGGAGGGCGCTATTTCTGTGGACGCTGCGCTCCGGTTTTCGCTCCAATCGTGCTCTTTCCACAGGTCGGGTTAGTGCCTGCCGGCGCGGATGAAGCTGGTTGGCAGACCGCATTTGATGCGCTGCACCAGAATGACATTGAACTGTTATATGTCCCGCAAGAGGGATTACAACCAGATTTTCTGGCATACCTGGCCGGAAAAAATATCGGTATCGTCAGCAATGCTCCGCCCCCGGCCGGCAGCGAAGCAATCTGGGTTGCCACCGTTCAATCCGATTCGGCCACGGCTTTAGCGAGTATTTGGCCGGCGCTGACAGCTGGCGAAGGCGGGAAAGCGCTGCAATCCGGCCTGGCACTCAGCCACGTCAATAACGCCAATCTCTCGCCGGGACGGCAGCAATTGGCCGAGCGCATCATCCCAGACCTGGTTTCCGGCATTATTTCGCCGTTGTCTGTTCCGTAGCCTTTCGTTAACACCCCTGGGCTGTACCGCGAAGAACAACCTTAACCCCGGAACTCTTCCATGGACGTCTGCCCGGGCGGGGTGATGTTACGGTGTCTCAGTACCTCCCAAATCGTCATCCATAATATTTTCAGGTCCAACCCAAAGGACCAATGGTCCACATACCAGACATCCAACTCGAACTTTTGCTCCCAGGTGAGTGCATTACGCCCATTGACCTGCGCCCAACCGGAGATGCCGGGCAGCACATCATGGCGCCGGCTTTGCTCAGGTGAGTAACGCGGCAGATATTCAACCAGCAGCGGGCGCGGACCGACCAGACTCATTTCACCGCGCAGCACGTTGAACAGTTCCGGCAGTTCATCCAGACTGGTGGTGCGCATAAAACGGCCCAGCGGAGTAATTCGCTGCGTATCAGTTAACCTGTTCCCAAAGCGATCCAACTCATTCGACATTGAGCGGAATTTATGCAGTATAAAAATTTTCCCTTTATAACCAGGGCGCGGCTGATTAAAAATGACCGGCCGGCCGTACTTACCCCACAATATCAGCGCCAACATCACCATAACCGGCGAGAATACCACCAGCAACAGGCTGGCAATGACCACGTCAAAGATTCTTTTTGATATGGGAAGGCGTTTTGATTTTGTTTGGCGGACGGGCATATGCGCATTGTACCAAAAACGCCTGTGCTTGGATTATAATCTTGCCAAATTCGTTAAGCGACTGGGAGACATCCATGCGGCTCACCATCAGCATCGAATACTGCGCCGTTTGACACTACACCGACCGGGCTGCCA
>DATBWK010000159.1:0-3684 GCA_036514835.1 Bellilinea sp. | reverse complement strand
CTGACCGCCGAAGTGCTGGGCGTCAAGGGCGAGGATGCCGCTCAGGCACAAACCACCATCTCTGACTTCTACACCGCCAATTCGGATGTGGACAGCTTCCTGACGCTGGGACCCTCGAGCGCCAACCCGTTCTATGCCTTTGTCGAAGCCAGCCAGCCGACCACCGCTTACCACATCACCTTCGACCTGACGCCGGAAGTGGAAGCCAAGATCAAGGACGGCACCACCATCGCCGCTGTCGACCAGCAGCCCTTCCTGCAGGGTTATGGCGCAGTGATGTACCTGATGCTGCGGCAGCGGTATGGCATCACCCCCGCGACAGCAGTAACCGCTACCGGGCCAGGCTTTATCACCGTCGATATGCTGAACTAAGAAGGAACTTGGGCTGAATACCGCTCGCGCCAGGCCGGGTTGCGACCTCACCTGCCGTTGAGCGAACAAGTTCGACCCTGACACATGTGAACAATTGTGCTGCGGTTGGCCGGGAGTAAATCCATTTACTTCCCGGCCGACTGTCAGCACGGATGGAAAAATCCTTGATCAAAACTTCCGCACCCCGGCTGGCGAAAGTCAGACATTTTCTTCCAAACTCGACCATTGTTGCACCAGTGGCAGTGTTATTGGTGGTATTGGTATTATTTTCTCTGTTTGTCCCTAAATTCTTTAGCTTTCGTTCATTTTCCGGAATTATTAACGCCGCCACATTGACCGGGGCATTAGCCATTGGGATCGGTTTCCTGATGGTGTCCGGCGAATTTGACCTCTCGGTCGGCTCGAACCTGGCTATCAGCGGCTATATCTATGGAACTTTAACAGCAGCCGGGCAGCCATTCTTAGGCCTTCTGCTGGCGCTGGCAGTTCCGGCATTGTTGGGCGCCGTCAATGGCATCATTTTGGTATGGACCGCCATTCCATCCTTCATCGTAACCCTGGGCACCAAGTATTTTTACCGCGGTATGCTGTGGGTCATTACCACCGGATCCATGCTGCAAACCGTGGATACCCTGTCGATCGATAAAATTTTCACCGGACGGCTGGATATTCTCAATAATCTGATCAGTGAAGCCAATTTCCGAAATTCAGTCCTGTGGTTAATATTGCTGGCCTTTGTTTTTCAGCTCATACTGGGAAAAACCAAATTTGGCAATCACGTTTTTGCAGTGGGCAGTAATCCCGGGGCGGCGCTGGGGCAAGGCGTGCGGGTGGCGCGCGTGAAAATAATCAGCTTTGCCATCTCGGGCTTTATGGCTGGAGTCGCCGGGATATTGCTTTTCAGCCAATTTCATACGGTCCGCGTTTCCTCCGGCGACGGCATGGACCTTTACGCGATTGCTGCGGCAGTGGTCGGTGGCACGCTGATTACCGGCGGCGCAGGCAACATATGGGGCGCATTGGTAGGCGCTTTGATCATCAGCACCCTACGAACCGGCGTAGTGCTGCTGGACATTCCCTTTATTCCAGCGGATAACTTTGAGGCCATTGTCGGCGTCACGATTGTGGCGGCAGCCATTTTAAACATGTACATTAGCAAACGCAAATGAATATGAAATGGTATTCAAACGATACGGAGCAGCAAATATGAGCGAAACCCCGACAGCGCAAAACCGAAATTCATTGGTTTGGATGGAAAACATCACCAAAAAATTTGGCACGATCTGCGCCTTGAACGATGTCAGCTTTGGGGTGGATAAAGGCGAAGTGCGGGCTTTGCTTGGCGATAACGGCGCTGGGAAATCGACACTCATTAAAGTCTTGATGGGCATTCACCAACCCACGATCGGTCAAATTTATTTCGAAGGACTACCGGTCCATATCCGGTCACCCAAAGAGGCGCGGGAGATTGGCATTGAAGCGGTTTATCAGGATCTGGCGCTGGTCAACCTGATGAGCATTTCCCGCAATTTTTTCCTTGGACGCGAAGTTGTGAAAAGTATCGGCCCGTTAAAATTTCTCGATTTGAAGAATATGGAAACCATCTGCCGGTCATCGCTGCATGATATTGGCATTGAAATCCGCTCGGCATCCGAAAGGGTAGGCAGCTTGTCCGGCGGAGAACGGCAATCGATTGCCATCGGACGTGGCGTGTATTTTGGCGCCAAGGTGTTGATTCTGGACGAACCCACCTCTGCGCTCTCGGTAGCCGAGACTCGTAAGGTCCTGTCCTATATCGAAAACGCACGCGAAAGGCAGCTGGCGACCATTTTCATCACCCATAATGTTCACCACGTTTATATGGTCGCTGACAGCTACACCATCATACGGCAGGGGCACCATGTTGGCACCTACCGTAAGGGGGAGTTATCCGAGGAAGATATCGCCGACTTAATCACCGGCGACCGCGAATCATAAGTCAAAAAAAACATTTCCGTTTAGTATAAATTTTTATTAATTATAAATTTAGTCAACAATGCTATACTGATTTTCCTTGCGGCTTTGACAACGCTCTCTGCAATCCAGTAATGGAATATCCGATGTTGCTAGCGAAAGGAAATCACCATGCGAAAGATCAAGCAGTCCGTTGTTTTGGCGCTCGCCGCATTATTACTCATAATGATGCCCGTGAGCGCAAATGCATCCACTTTTCCCGAGATAATTGACCTTCCCCTGGGGTTCAGACCCGAGGGAATCGCGGTGGGGCGCGGCTCCACTTTCTTTACCGGCTCGCTGGCAGACGGGCGTGTGCTGCGCGGCGACCTGCGTACTGGCGAGATTGAGGTGCTGGTAGCCGGGCAAACCGGCATGCTCTCAGTCGGCATGACCTATGACAGACGCAGCGACGCTTTGTTCGTCGCCGGTGGACCGACCGGTACGGCGCGGGTGTTCGATGCCAGCACCGGCGAATTGCTGGAGAGCTATCAGCTGGCAGCACCCGGCAACTTCATCAACGATGTGATCGTCACCGACCAGGCGGCTTTCTTTACCAACTCGTCAGCTGCAATGTTGTACCGGATCCCGTTGGGACCGCAGGGCAGCCTGCCCGCGGCAGATGGTTTTGAGATTCTGCCCCTGAGCGGGGAGTGGAGTCAGGTAGCTGGGTTCAATGCCAATGGAATAGAAGCTTCAGCCGATGGACAATGGCTGGTGGTAGTAAATTCGACCGTTGGCAAGCTTTACCGGGTTGACCCCTGGACGGGCGCTGCCGTCGAGATCGATCTTGGCGGTGAAAGTGTCAGCTCCGGAGACGGGTTGCTTTTCCACGGCTCGCTGCTGTATGTCCTGCGTAACAGTCTCAATGAGCTGGTCACAATCGATCTGGCGGAAGATCTGACCTCCGGCGTGGTGGTTGACCGATCTGGCAATCCGAATTTCAATGTCCCCACCACCCTGGCAGCCTTTGGCGATGCGCTCTATGCCGTCAATGCCAAGTTTAGCACGCCGCCGATTCCCAGCACCCCTTACGAGATCGTTCGAGTCGAGTTGCACTAAGCAGGGTTGACGGAAACGAAATTGTAAAGCGAGCTGTTGAAGCCGTTTCCTGAAGAAACACGAGCGAGGCAGTGTTTTGGTTGTGGGACTTGCCCACCAGCATTGCCTCGCTCTTATGGGTGGCAATATAAGTCTGTTCCAGGTGCGGATAAAGGGGGATTTATTGTTCAAATCAAAGGCTGACTGGATATAATAAACGCAGAGATAAACTGCCATGCTGCCCACCGACGAGGATTTGCTGCACCAGATTGCCCGCGC
>DATBWK010000158.1:0-3638 GCA_036514835.1 Bellilinea sp. | reverse complement strand
CATCGCCTGGTTAAAGACCCGCCGAAAGACTATCAAAAAGGACATTGCGATCAGAATGAAACCAATTACCGCCATCGCCCTGATACTCACCGCAATAATGATGACCGCTTGCAGCAAAGTCCAGCCAACTCCCGGGGTATTAATAACTCCTGGAGGAGTAATACCAGAAGTCGTGAGCGCCTTTGATATCCAGGAATTAGGCGTCGGTGAAAAAGGCTGGGTCGCGCTGACCAATTTCACCAGCGAGCCTGGCAAGTTGGCGGGTTTATTCTTATGTCAGGCTCAAGCCTGCTATGCCCTGCCGGATGAAAGCGTTCCTGCCGGCGAGACAGTCCGCATAACCACTGACAGCAGCGCTGGCGTGGAAAATGTGATCGCTAAAAATGCGACCTTCGGCGAGCTGCGGTCTGCGGACGGCGAGATGGCATTAACCACCACCGATAATCCGCAGCAGCCGGAGCAGATTTTGTTTTATATGCAATGGGGTTCAACCCCCCATGCCTTAACGCGTCTGGCAATCGATGCCGGTCTGTGGCTCGAAGGCGGTTATGCACCTACCTCTGAAAAGGCTACCCGCCTGTTTCGTGTCAAGGAAACTGGCCTGTGGTTGTTCGATGAATAAAGCCTAGCCTTCGCTTTCTTTCTTCTCCAACTCTGCCAGCATGCTTTCATCCTGTTTCAGGTTGCGCCAACGAACAATTAAGCTGACCAGGTAAAACCCCAGAACGCCGAAAATGACCGCGTATCCAGCCACAAAATAATTAACGGTATTTGCAGGACCTTCCATTGTGATCTCCTCTCGCCTTTTCAGCCGGTTACGACTGCAGCTTCATTTTTAGCTGCTCGATCCGATCGGCCAGCGTGCCAAGGCGCACGCGATGCCATAACAGGGTGATGAACCCGACCGTGAATGTCAGCAGGCTGAACATGAAAGTCTGGGTCATCTTGGGGGTCATGTCGAAAGCGCCTTCAGCTCCCGGATCGTTGCTACCAATCACCACCGGATGGATGGTACGGAACAGGCGGATCGAGAAGAAGGTCAGCGGCACGCTCAGGAAGCCGATAATGGCATATACCGCGCCGAATCGGGCACGCCTTTCGGGTTCCTCAATGCCGGAGCGCAGCATCAGGTAGGCAAAATACACCAGTTCCATGATGGTAGCAGTCGTCAGGCGCGGATCCCAGGTCCACCACGCATTCCAAATCGGACGCGCCCAGATCGAACCGGTAACGATGGTCAATAGCCCAAAAACGATGCCGATCTCGATGGCGGCAAACTCAACCCGGTCATATCGGACATCTTTTTTGATCAGGTAAATGACTCCGCAAACCGCTGCCACGGCGAAAGCCAGCATCCCGACCCAGGCCGAAGCCACATGGAAATAAAAGACTTTTTGCACCCAGCCCATCACCCGCTCGAGGGGTGCATAAAAGAAAACCAGACTGACAGCCGTTACAAACATCACTGCCGCGACGACATCCAGCACGGTCAAAAATTTTGGTTTTGTGTTCATGCGATCCTCCATAGAAGAATGATTTACTCCTCGACAACGCTGTCGAACACCATAAAGGCGACAGCCGTAAATACCACATCATAAACAATCAACATATTGATGTACGGTAGGATTTCGCTGATGTCCAGCCCCTGCAAAAAACCGCCGGTGGCCTTAACCGCTGCCACCAACACCGGAATCACCACCGGAAACAGCAATATCGGCAGCAGGATGTCGCGGGTGCGCGCCTGGACCGCCATAGTCGAAAGCAGCGTACCGACCGCCACATACCCCTCGGAACCGAGGAGGATAACCAACACCAGCCCCGGGATAAACAGGTTGGTATTGTACAGCACCGAATAAATCGGCAGCACAATGGCAGCCACCAAAAGCATAAAAACCCAGTTGGCCAGTGTCTTACCAAGATATATTGCCGCCCGGTCAACCGGCGCTAATAGCAGTCCGTCCAGGCAGCCGCGGTCTTTCTCCACTGCCATTGAGCGGTTCAAGCCTAGCTGACCGGCAAAGGTGAACGTCACCCATAATACGCCGGCGGTGACGTTGGCCCGGATATTCGATTCCAGTTCGAGCGCAAAATTGAAAATCAAGATGACCAGCATAGCAAAAACCAGCATGGCAGAAATCAGTTCTCGGCTGCGTCGTTCAGCCTGGAGATCTTTCCAGACAACCGCACCCAGCGCCCGCATAAACGGCGTAAACCCGTTCATAGTGCAGCCTCGGCCTGACGGGCACTGCCCGGTTTTTGCGACTGTTCCAGCATTTGGCGGTAATAGGCCAGCAGCCCATCGCGCGGCATGTCCTGGCGGCTGATGCTGCCCTGGATGGTGCCGCGAGTCAACACGTCAAAACGCGATGCCAGGTCTTCAGCGCGCGCCAAATCATGCGAAGTCATGACCAGCGTCCGCCCGCGCACCGCCACCTGGCGTAATGCGCGGTCGAGCATGTCGCAGGCGTCCTGGTCCAGGCCAGTGTGCGGCTCGTCCAGCAGCAGGACTTCCGGGTCGTGCAAAATGGCGCGCCCAATTGCCAGGCGCTGCTGCATCCCGCGGGAAAACGTGCGCACCAAATCGCGCCGGCGTAGTGTCAGCCCGACTTGTTCGAATACTTCATCCATGCGCGTCGCTAACTGGTCAACGGCGTACATGCGCCCGTAAAACAGCAAATTTTCCTCAGCACTCAGGTCGCCGTATAGCAGCGGCATATGACTCACCACTCCCAGGCGTCGGCGAACATTGGCAGCCTGGTGCGGCAAAGTGAACCCGGCAACACTGACGCTGCCCATGGTTGGTCGTGAAAGCGAAGACAGAATCCGTAGAAAAGTGGTTTTGCCAGCACCATTGGGACCAAGCAGAGCTACGAACTCGCCCTGCTCCACTTGAAAATCCAACTGGCGCAAAACGACTTTCGGCCCAAACCGTTTGATCAGCCGGCTGACTTCGATGATTGCAGTCATAGTGGCGCTACTTTGCGACGGAGGTGAGTTTTTCTTTTAATTCTGCGCGGCGGGCTTGATAAGCCTCTTCGGATAACTCGCCTGCCTGGTAACGGTCGTCCAGGGCGATAATGGCATCCATGATGGATTCACTGGTTTCTTCACCCGTGACCGGTTCCAATTCTCCTTCAACCTCGCCTTGCTTTTTCTGACGCCAAAGCCAGATTCCGGCGCCAATCAAAACCAGACCCAGCACTCCTCCGCCGATCAGCAGACCGGTTGAGCTGCCAGGTTGAACGGTGGCAGCGGAAGAGATACGGCCAGAAAGGTTCATTTCCAGGGTGGATCCGGCTGCCAGACTGGATGCAGTGAACATTTCCAGGTTGACGCCTTGCACCTGACGTGTGCCAGTGCTCTGCAGCTGGTTGCTGGTGAGTTTTACGCTGCCTTCCGGCATCATGATTACAGCAGCATCCACTGCGACTGGCAGTGTGATTGTTACGTCCGCCTTACGGTTGTAAGGCAAGTCATAAGCAAAAAGAATTTGTGACCCTTCGCCTGGCAAAATGGCGGCTGAATCGGCAAACCCTTTTTCAGTCTGAATATAGCGTTCGCCAATGGTGCTGTCCTGAAATTGCAGGTTTGTGGCGCCTACGGGTAATTCAAAGGCTAACGTACCCTGTCCATCGGTC
>DATBWK010000157.1:0-3760 GCA_036514835.1 Bellilinea sp. | reverse complement strand
CTGGTTGACCCGCGCGCTGAAAATCACCGCGGGGGTATGAATGGCCAGATACAATTTTGAGCGCTGGCCATTTGAGCGCAATTTGATCAATTCGTCAGTCGTTGCCGCTCGCGCCATCAAACCACCTCAATCAAATGCCGGAATTCGATGGTGAAATCAGGGTAAATATCGCAAGTGGGATCCTCGCCTGCTGGCCAGACCATGACCGCCCGAAAGGTCTTGTAAGCCAGGCTGTCATTGACCAGCGTCTTGATGTACACTTCAGCCGATTTCCCGGTGCAGAACGTCCGCAGCGCGGTCCGCTCTGCTTTTTCCAAATAGCCCCAATGCCAGGTGGCCAGGGGATAACCCACCCCTCGTACTTTGCCATTCGGCAGCGGGATCTCGTCGGAATATTCAGCAAATTTCCAGTCAGGGGGAATGATCGGCGTGGCCAAACTTTCCAAGTTGACCATCCCGCCCTGGGTCGCACCAATTTCGAAGGAATATCTAGCCACCCAGCACCTCCCTCAGCGTAATGTTGGTATCGTTGCGGATTAGTGCTCGATCCTGCGAACTCAACCTGCTATCAAAATGGCGGTTGTCGGTATAGGAAATGGATTTACCCGCCCCACCTCTGCCAGCCAGCATGGCCAGCACGTTATCCTGATTAAGCGACCGACCTGCCAGACGCTCAGCTGCGCTGGTAACATCCGGACGTAGCACGAACTCGCCCCGTTTCATGCGGTATAACCCGTCGCCGGTGTACCCGCCGCTGTGACGAGTGGGGGCAGCAACGCCTGCCGACGCCATGATGGCCCGGAAATCAGATGCCATGGCGGTGGTAAATTGCCGCCATAAATTACGGGTTTGCTGTAACCCTTCAGACAGATCCCGCAGCTGATCAATCAATGCCTGGCGGCGTTTCTTGCGTTCCTCGTTGTAATTCTGCTGCAGTTCCGCCAGCTGCTGGCGGTTCTGTTCGGCTGCCTGGCGGCGCCGCAGGTCATAGGCGGCCTGTTCGTCCGCCATGCGCACCTGAAAGTCAGCCATCCGCTGTGCCCGCTGAGCGGCGAATTGTTCGGCCTGTTCGGCCTGCTGCCGTGCGAAATCCTGCGACCGTCGGCTGGATTCAATGCGGAATTGCTCATCAGCATCCCGTCGTGAACGTTCATAATCCCGCATGCCGCGCACTAACCCAAGCGCATCGCGGGTTCCAATCAATTCCTCAGCCTGGTCGTTCCAATCTTCCTGCAACCGCCGCATCTCGCGCTGATGGGCTTCCTCAGCCCGCGCCGCCTCAACACTGAAAGCTCGCGCAGCTTGCATCCTGCTGCGATAGTATTCGGCTTCTGCCTGGCGTTCACCCCGGTAGAAATCCCGCATGGCAGTCGACCTTGACCGGGCGAATTCTGCCGCCTCGGCTGCCTGCTGCTGGTTGAAATTGCGGATCAGCTCGGCGCGCTGTTTTTGGTATTGCGTTGTGGCCTCGCGTTCTGCTCGCACGTAATTCAAATACGCCTTCATCTGAGCATCGGCGGTTTTACTGACCGCATTGGCGGCTTTTTCGGTTTCTTCTGTGGCTTTAGGCAGTACGCCGGTCAACTCGCCCATAGCTTTACCCCACTTGGTTGCCAACTCGGGACCACCCAGCATTTTGCCCCACATATAGGCCAGCGAGGTTTGGTACTTGCCGATGATTTCACCAGCACTGTCCCGCCCGGTCGCTTTTGCCAGAGCATCATAACCAGCCAGGCCCAGGCCAAGACCGCCGACAACGGACCCTGCTGCACCCATGACCCCTGTCCCAACCGCTTTTGCCGCCACACCGCCGATAGCGCTGATGGTTTTACCACCACTCAGTAGCTGTACGGTGGCTATCAACCGTTGCACCTGGGCTATCAGGGTTACCACCGTCCCGGCTGCTGCCAATCCGCCACCAACTGTCAGAATACCTTTAAGTAATTCCGGGTTCCGTTCGATCAATCCTGCGAACTTTTCTGCCAGATCCGCGCCTTTTTCCATCAGCGGCAGCAACGCCTCAGTGGTCTCACGTCCTACCCGGATCTGGGCGTCCTTCAGCCGTTCGGTAGAATTCATCCAGCGTCGCGAGATAGCCTCTCCCTGGCCAATGGTCTGCGTGTACGTGCGCGATGCCAACAGGAATGGCGCCAGGATTGCCGCACCGGTTACACCCAAAGTGGTGCCAACCTGTTGCAATTTTTCGGCACTCTCGCGCAAAGCCATCAGCTTTTTGCGGGCTTCTTCGGCTTTGAGAGCGTCCTTGCCAAGTCCTTTTTCAACGGCTTCAATGGCTTTTTTGGCTTGTTCCAGGGTGGCCTGGTCCACATAAAAGCGCAGTTTTGCCAGCAGTTGTTCTTCAGAGAGATTTTTCATTTGACCTTCTTCATAATCTCCATCTCGCCTGCCAGGGTAAACAGGTCATCCATCAACCATTCTGGCTGGTCCAGCAACCCACCGGCGTACGGCAGGTGTTTCCAGCTGGTAGCCTCCATCAACGTAAAAACCCGCCAGGACAGTTCGTGATTATTGAGCTGGAGGACTGGCGGGAGGTTGCCCGACCCGGCTTCAGCGCGATGGATGAATTCGCGCAGCCGCCGCCGGGTCGTCAGGCTTTTTTTTCGTCGGAGGGCAACTCCAGCCAGTGCGGATTGAGTTCGTAGGTTGCGGTAGCCCAGCGTTCCAGCAGGACGTCCGGAAGTTCGATGAAGTCCTCGAAAGTCAGCGGAGTTGGCAGGCCGGTGGAACTGACCAGGCTGGCGGCGCAGTCCGGATAGGAGATCAGCCGCAGCACCTGCATGGCTTCATCCTCATACACCGGCACCATCTTTTTAGCATCCGCGGCATCCGGCTGAAAAGCCTCATTGCGCAGGATTTGCCGCCGCATGCCCATCAGCCCGGTCGCCTCAGACACTGTCACTAAGATCTCGCCGACCTCAACCGTTCTATTTCTCATAGAACACCGTGATCATGTCGGTGGCCAACGGAGCCACAGTGAACGTGACTTTGTCAACCGCTGGAGTGATGCCTGCCGTCAATTTGACGCCATTTTTATAAACCTCGATTTTGGCCACATCCAGAGCTGGTTCTCCCGCAGGGAACAAAAAATCGAGCGCAACCCCATCGCCAATAAAACCAACTACCCGCGGCTCGCCCTGGCAGTCATACTCGAAAATTGTGGCATCCACATACTTGTCATCCACCAGTGTCAGGGTCTTGCCCCAGATGCGCTGGGTGCTGGGGGTGGGAACCACCTGGTAGGTGATCTCACCGGCGTTTCCGTTCATGGATGCTGGTGCCAGAATGCAACGTGCTTTTGGAATGATGTAGGCGTGCCAGGTCAGCGCGCCGGTGTCCAGGTCTTGCGACTGTTGGTACAGCAGCAAACCGACTACCGGTTCATACCCAGCCCTGGATGTTCCAAGCCCGAGTTCCTTGGCCTCACCGACCGTCCCGACATTGACGGCGGACAAAATCGCCTGAATGTCGAAACGGTAATCACTCACCCGCAGGGGCGCCGAAGGCGATTCCTGGGTGGGCAGGGTGGCGGTCCGCAACACCCGGTCCGCGCCAAGGTGCGGGATCACCCGCGCGTTGGGCAGGCTGATGTCGAATGCCAGTGGACCTTCCCACTTCAAACCGCTGTACGCGGTAACCGTTGTAGCTTTTGGGCGTCCATTAACATCCAATTCAAACACAGCGGCATAGCGCATGCCGATTGGAAGAAATTTACCTGTTCTTGCGGTCATATTTATTCTCC
>DATBWK010000156.1:0-10657 GCA_036514835.1 Bellilinea sp. | reverse complement strand
TTATTATGGTCATTGCGGGCTGCCTGGTTGGACGGTAAAATAAATTCCAGTGAACAGGAAACAGCGCTGCTGCAACAAATGCTGCAAACTTTTCAGATTTAATGGTGCAAAGAGCCGATGGATACTGACTTAATCCCAGATCTGGTGCAACAGATCACCATTCGACAGGCATCACTCAGCGACCTGCCCGCCATGGAGTGGGAAGGCGAATTCAAGCACTTCCGCAATCTGTATTCTGACGCTTACCGGCGGCAGGAACGGAATTTGAGCTTGATCTGGCTGGCAGAACTGCCAGAAGAACCGTTGGTTGGTCAACTGCTGCTGCAATTGGACTGCGACCGGCCAGAATTGGCCAACGGCAAGGAGCGGGCATATTTGTACGGTTTTCGCATTCGGCCAGCATATCGCAGCCTGGGTGTGGGAACACGTATGATCAATTTTATTGAAAACGACTTGCGTCAGCGCGGCTATCGACTGTTGACCCTTAACGTGGCAGTCAACAACCCGCGAGCGCGTAATTTATACAGCCGGCTGGGGTTTGTGGTGGTGGCGCATGAGCCCGGCATCTGGTCTTACCTGGATGATGAAGGTCGGCGCAAGTGGGTGGAAGAACCCGCCTGGCGAATGGAAAAACACCTGTAAGTATCAGCGATTGAGCAGTTTGTTGTACAGGTCAGCGCCTTTGAGACCTTCATCCAGGGCAGCGCGGCCGGTGCTGGGCTGGAACCACAGGCTGGCCATTTGGCCAAAGGCTGACGAATAATTGATTTGAATGTAGCCCTCATTTGGTCCGACCAACAAATCGGCAGGAATATCCTCGACGAAGAGAATAATGCCTTCGGCCAGTTCGCCCAGGTTCTGCGTGTCTTCCATATCCGCGACTGGGACTTTAAAATACAAATCCGTCTGTTTGGCCAGGAAACGGGCAATCGTGCCGTCCGCCAGGACGCAATTTTCGCCATAAGCGGCGGCGTTGACTTCGGCAGCCAGTGTATTCTGTTTTTCAAGGCGCTGCTGCAGTTCGGCGGTTACATCCGGCAGTGGTTGGGTAGCCCATTGATAACCGCACTGGGTGTCATCGACCATAGCGGCCTGCGGCGGATTAACTAAATTAGCCAGCGCTTGCAGGTTGCCGGTGAAATATAAAATGGCCAGACCAGCCAGGACCAGAATTGCGAATACCAGAATAAATTTACGCATTAGCTCTTTCGCTCGAACCACAACCAGACAGAAGGTCTGAGGGCATCCTTGCCATCGACCCGCTGACGCAGCACGAGTTCTCCTCCCAATTCGGAAATATCTTCTTCGGTCAAACCGTGCCCGACACTGCTTTTCGTCGTCCAGCGGTGCCCGTAGATCATCAAAACGCAGCCCGGCGCCATCAAACGCGTCAGGTTGAAACGATATGCGCCGCGACCGGCTGGACCCAGCTGGTGGTAACAGCCTATGTCCAGGATGTAATTATATGCGCCCTGAATGGTTGTCAAGGTTGTTACGTCATCCAGCCAGACCCCGGCACTCAAACCAGCCTTCCGTAAACGGCGGCGTGCCGCATTGACAGCCAGACGGGAAAAGTCGACGCCATCAGCTTGCCAGCCATTACTGGCCAGAAAAACAAGGTTAGTACCCGTGCCGCAGCCAAGGTCGAGTGCTCTGCCAGGCGGGTGATTCAAGACGTAATCTCTGACCTCCGGCGGCACCATGCCGGTGTCCCAGCGAGTTTTGCCCAACAGATAACGCAGATTGAATTCCAGGCGGCGCATTAATCCGCTCATTGGGCGATCGATTGACGCACCCGCTCGGTATCCAAGCCGCCCACCTCGCGCCATAATTCCGTGCCGGAAGCGTCAAAAAGTATAAAGGTGGGAGTGAATTCAAAACCCATTTCGTTGGCAATTTCTCGCCCACTTTTGGTGTGGATATCCACGTGAAGGACAATCAGTTGCCCCGCCAATTCCTTTTCCAACCCGTCCACGACGGGTTTTATCGCGGTGCAGCCAAGTCAATAGGGGGAAAGGAATTCGAGGAGCACCGGCTTACCGGCGCCGATCTGCTGGCGAACTTGCTCGGGGCTGGCTGTCCGGTCACCAGCGGGGTGAAGCACAATCCAGGCTGCCACGATGAGCAGCAGCAGCACGCCCAACAATACCCCTTTGCCCACGGTGAAGCCGCGCCGCAGGATCAAGGCAGCCCCCAGGCCAAAGAGCACCACAGCCCCGATGAGGAAGGAGAATTGGTTTAATATTCGATCCACAAGACCTGCTCCACCTGATATAATTGGGGATGTTTTGCTGGTTGCTCCAAGTGTGCTTTTACAAGAACCACGGTCAGTCTACTCATTGCCGGACTGACACCATCACATCCATAAAAGGGTTTGGTTAATGAAAGAGTATACCACTGAGTCCATCCGCAACATTGCACTGGTCTCCCATTCCAGCGCGGGTAAAACCGTCCTGACCGAGGCCTTCCTCCATTTTACTGGCGCCACTACCCGTCTGGGGCGCATCGAAGACGGGACAACCGCCTCCGATTACGATGAACAGGAGCATAAGCGTGGGATTTCTTTGTACACCACCGTCATCCCGGTGGAATACAAAGACGTCAAGCTCAATTTTCTGGACACGCCCGGGTACACCGACTTTGTCGGCGAAGTGGTTTCAGCCCTGCGGGTGGCAGACGCCGCCGTGGTATTGATCGATTCGGTTTCGGGGGCTGAAGTAGGTACGGAAATCGCGTTGAATTATGTCAATCAGTTCAATTTGCCGCGATTCGTATTAATCAACAAAATGGACCGCGAAAACGCCAACTTCCAGAAGGCGCTGGAATCGATTAAAGAATTCTCGGACATGCGGACCGTCACGGTGCAAATCCCGTGGGGCGAAAAAGCTGGTTTTCAGGGCGTTATAGACCTGATTACCATGAAAGCCTACAAGGGGGATGGTAAAACGGTCGTCGATATCCCGGCTGAATACCAGGATGCTGTCGAAGAAGCCAAATTTGCCCTGGTCGAGGCAGCAGCTGAAGGCGAAGACTCACTGCTCGAGAAATACCTGGAATCTGGCGAGCTTTCCAGCGAAGAAATCATCCGCGGGTTGAAAGCCGTTGTCCTAAACGGCAGTTATGCCCCGGTGTTTGTATCTGCCGGTTCTCATGAAATAGGAATGGCACCGCTATTGGATGCCATGATCAATTTCTTCCCCTCCCCGACAGCAATCGCCCCGGTGAAGGCTGAGACGAAAAACGGCGTTGAAGAAATCAAAGCCAATGACGCCGGTCCGCTGGCGTTGTATGTCTGGAAAACGACTGCCGATCCGTTCGTCGGCAAACAGACCTTCTTCCGGGTGTATTCCGGCATGGTAACGCCTGACAGCCGTGTCTGGAACCATACGAAGGGAATTGAAGAACGCTTTGGCACCATCAGTATTCCACGTGGTAAAGATGCCTCCAGCGTCAAAGTCATCCACAGCGGCGATCTTGGCGTGGTCCCGAAGCTTTCCGAGACGGTGACAACCAACACTCTTGGGGATAAGGCGCACCCAATAACCTTACCGATTCCGACATACCCCAATGGGTTGTACCGGGTTTCGATTCTGCCCAAGACTCAGGCTGATTCGACCAAAATCAGCCCAACGCTGACACGCCTGTGTGAAGAGGATATGACTCTCTCCTGGCATAACGAAATGGCAACCAACCAGACCATTTTACAGGGTATGGGTGATCAGCACATCGATGTGGCTATCAAGCGCGCCGAGACCAAGTTCCAGGTGAACTTTGTGGTTGGCGAGCCAAAAGTGCCCTACCAGGAAACGATCACCAAAAAAGCATCAGCCATGTACCGCCATAAGAAACAAACCGGCGGGTCAGGTCAATTTGGCGAAGTGCATCTGCGGGTTGAACCGCTGCCCGAGAAAGAGCTGGAGTTTGCCTGGCAAGTCGTCGGCGGTGCCATTTCGCAATCGTATTTCTCTTCCATTCAGAAGGGTATCATAACCGTCACGAAAGAAGGCGTCATTGCCGGTTACCCGGTACGCGGGGTGATGGTGGCGGTTACGGACGGCAAGGAACACCCGGTTGACTCCAAGCCGGTGGCATTTGAAATTGCCGGACGCGAGGCTTTCAAATTAGCGTTCAAAGATGCCACCCCGGTGCTGTACGAGCCGATCATGATGGTGACCATCACCGTTCCGGAAGATCACATGGGTGATGTGCTGGGCGATTTGAACACCCGCCGTGCACGCGTTCAGGGGATGAACAGCGAAAAAGGCCGTTCGATCATTAACGCGACGGTGCCGCTGGCGGAAATGCTGCGGTATACCACCCAGCTGCGCTCGCTGACCGGCGGCCGCGGAATCTTCAACATGGAATTCTCGAGCTACGAGATTGCGCCGGCGCACGTGCAGGCGGAAATCGTGGCAGCCCGCCAGAAGGAACTCGCGGAAAAGAAGGAAGAATAAGTCAGGTAATTTGATCTATAGAATCCGCCCCATTCGGGCGGATTTTTTATTGTCATTGAACCTAACATCAGGTCACGACGCCATTCAAAATGACGATCTCAAATTGCTTCCTCCGCTTCGCTCCGTCGCAATGACACGGGCAGATTGTTTCCGTCGCACGCAAAAGCGCCCTATGCTCCCTCGATCACACACCGTCCCGGCGTCCTTCAGGAGACCGCCCTATAGGCGCAATGACAAAATATAAAGTAAAATAATACACCATGGCACAAGATCCGTTGGAAATCCTTTGGGATGGGCTGCTGTCGCGGGATGGCGACCGCATCCGAGCGACGTTTGCCGGGCTGGACGAGACCGCACAGCAATTTGTGCTGGAACACCTGGTCCGCATGACTCGCGAGGACGGTTGGCAATCGGAGCAGGTTGAATCTGCCCGATCAGCTCTTTTGGCGCTACAAGGCGATAAACCCGGGACGGAATAATGGAGCTTCACGAACTCACCAGTGCCATGCATAAGTTTGTCGAAGCTAAAGGCTGGTATGATCCTGCCAGCCCACGCCCGCAAACGATGCGCAATATCGCCATATCGCTGGGTCTGGAAGCGGGCGAGGTGCTCGAACACTTTCAATGGGGCGAGGACCCGGTCAACCGGGAGGAATTAGCCGGCGAGTTGGCGGACGTGGCGTTGTATTTGCTGCAACTGGCAAGTGTCGCCCATATCGATTTGGAAAAAGCCATCCTGGACAAGCTGGAGCACAACTACCAGCGTACCTGGGATGCTGACGAAGTGGAATAAGGCCCGCAAAGATGAACATCACCGTATTTGGCAGCGGAAAACCGATCGCGGGAGACCCGGATTACAGCGCCGCGCAGGAACTTGGCGCCATGATCGCCCGCGCCGGTCATAGTGTGTTGACCGGTGGATACGTCGGCACCATGGAAGCCGTCAGCCGCGGGGCGAATGAAGCCGGCGGGCATGTCATCGGCGTTACGGCAGAAGTCATCGAGCGCTACCGTCCCGGCGGCGCCAACCCATGGGTGATCGAAGAGCGGCGCTGCTCAACCCTGCTGGAGCGGCTGCAGGGGCTGATCGATGGCTGCGACGCTGCCATTGCCCTGCCTGGCGGTCCGGGGACATTTACTGAGATCACGCTGTACTGGAACCTGCTGGTCATCAACGCCATTCGCCCCAAACCACTGGTGCTGATCGGCGAAGGCTGGCGGCGGGTTTTCAGCGAATACCGGGCTACATTGGGATATTATGCCAAAGAAGCTGACTGGCATTGGCTGAATTTTGCCGCCGACAATCAAACCGCGCTCGAGCTGGCGGTCAATCACAATTTTGATTAAATTTTGTCATTTTTTTCAGGGCCATCCCTGCATTTCACGCCGATTGGAATAAAACCTCCTTATGAACACCGACAAACTTCCCACCCGCAGCGAGAACTTCTCCGAATGGTACAACCAGCTGATATTACGCGCCGAATTGGCCGATTATGCTCCGGTGCGCGGCTGCATGGTCGTGCGCCCGTACGGCTGGGCGCTGTGGGAAAACATTCAGGACGCACTGGATAAACGCTTCAAAGCGACCGGGCACAGCAATGCTGCCTTCCCGTTGTTCATCCCCATGTCGTTCCTCGAGAAGGAAAAAGAACATGTGGAAGGTTTTTCACCGGAGCTGGCAGTAGTCACGATTGGCGGCGGGGAAAAGCTGGAAGAGCCGCTGGTGGTTCGCCCGACCTCTGAAACGATTATCGGCTACATGTACTCCAAGTGGATCAAGTCCTACCGCGACCTGCCGGTTTTGATTAACCAGTGGGGTAATGTGGTGCGTTGGGAGATGCGCACACGCCTGTTCCTGCGCACACTGGAGTTCTACTGGCAGGAAGGCCACACTGCCCATGCTACCAAGGATGAAGCGGTGGAGGAAACGGTGCGCATGCTGAACGTGTACACCGACTTCGCTGTCAATGAAGCTGCAGTGCCGGTGATTCCCGGACGCAAGAGCGAAACCGAAAAATTCGCGGGGGCTTCGGATTCCTATACTATCGAAGCCATGATGGGCGACACGCGCGCGCTGCAAGCAGGAACTTCGCACTTCCTTGGTCAGAATTTCGCCAAAGCATTCGACATTCAATATCTCGACCCGGCAAACCAGCAGCAGCACTGCTGGACAACCTCCTGGGGCTTATCCACCCGCTTCATTGGCGCCATCATCATGACCCACGGCGACGACCAGGGGCTGGTGCTGCCGCCGCGTTTGGCGCCGATTCAGGTAGTGATTGTGCCCATATTCCGCAGCGACGAGGAACAAGCCAAGGTGATGCCGGTAGCAGAAGCTTTGAACCAGCAGCTGGCGCAATTCCGCGTCAAACTCGATACGCGCTCCGAGGTCACACCAGGTTTCAAATTCAACGATTGGGAAATGCGCGGCGTTCCACTGCGCGTCGAGATTGGTCCCAAGGATGTGGACAACGGTCTGGTGACCATTGCACGCCGCAACTTGCCAGGTCGAGCCGGCAAGTCCACGCTGCCGCTGGGCGAGGGTTTGGCTGCCCAGGTGCAGGCCGTTTTGGACGAAATCCAGGCTGCCATGCTGGAAAAAGCTCGCAATTTCCGCGATGAACATATTCACGAGCCTAAAAATTACGATGACCTGAAAAATATCGTGCAGGACGGCTGGGCGCTGGCTTATTGGTGCGGCCGGACGGAGTGCGAGGCTAAGGTCAAAGACGAGACCAAGGCGACCACCCGCTGCATGCCGCTCGACCAGCTCGAAGGCGATGGAACATGCATTGTGTGCGGCGAACCTGCCAAAAAGAAAGTTTATTTTGCCAGAGCTTATTAAAAGAGCAGCATGCCAGCGGTTCAGCTCACCAATTTGAACGAGCAGGTCAGCACACTGGCTCAGCGCTTCCTCGAACCGGATGAATTTCAGAAGGGATTGGTAGCGCTGCTGGTGCGTTATGCCGACCTGACCTATAAACCTGGTCAGGCGGTTCGTCAAACCGGGCTGCCGTACTCGAGTTACCGGACTGCGCCTATCGTGATGCGGGCGCTGGAGGACCGGCTGGCTTTCCTGGCGCCGCGCTACCCGGAGGCTGCCATGGAAGTGGCGGAGCGCCTATGGAAAACCGAGAAAACCGAACCGCGCCGGCTGGCAGCGGTGCTGCTTGGCAATCTTTCAGCTGAACATGTCGATGCGGTGCTGGGGTATCTGAAAGCCTGGTCGATGCCGGGCGTTGAATTTGCACACCTGGAAACACTATTTGCAATCGGTTCAGCCCGCCTGCGCCAGGAAGATTCAACCAAATGGCTGGATTTGATTCGCCTATGGCTCAGTTCTGCCGACCCGGGTATGGTGCGACTGGCAGTCCTGGCAACTACAGCACTGGCAGCTGACCGAAACTTCGAAAACCTGCCGGCGGTGTACAACACGGTCAGTCCGCTGCTGACACTGTCACCGGGGGACTTGCAAAATGAGCTGCGCAATTTGCTGGTGCAGCTGGCGCGCCGGTCACCAACCGAGACGGCGTATTTTTTGCGTCAGGTGATCGGAATCAACCCGCCGCCGATGCTGCTGCGGATTGTGCGGCGCTGCCTGCCGGAGTTCCCGCTGGAGACGCAGACACGCCTGCGTAGCGTGCTGCAGGCCTTGCCGAAGGCAGACAGGTAAATCGCGCGAAATCAAATCATGACGTAACAGATTGACAGAATCGCGAAGCCCCTACCTGAAGCGAAATTATTCTGTTATAATTCCGCCCGTGACTGGACCTGCCCGCGGTTTTGGCTGCGGACATGGAGACCTGCGCAAAATTTTCAAAACAAGGAGTTTGCAGACGTCATGCCTTTAACAAAGGAAGTAAAAGAGAAGGTAATTGGTCAATATCACCGCCACGACGGTGACACCGGCTCCCCCGAGGTGCAGATTGCACTCCTCACCAAACGGATTCTGGGATTGACCGAGCACTTGCGCGCCAACAAGCACGACGAATCGTCGCGCCGCGGACTGCTCAAGCTGGTCGGTCAGCGCCGCAGATTGCTGGTGTACCTGCGCAGCAAAAATATGGCCAAATACCAGACGATCGTTGAGCAGCTAAGCCTGCGCTACCGCTAAAAGGACGAGTTTGAAATGAGTAGATGGCGAACCTTCACCATCTACTCATTTTCTACCGGCTGATTTCGGTAAGCAGACGAACTGCGACAATTTCATATTTTTTTTATTTATCCCTGGGGTTGGGAATTGAAACCTGATGAGGACGAGCTCCTCCACAGCTTTCAGTCCCTAACCGGATGGGGGTAAGAGAGGACCTAATGAACATACCTGAAGCAAAGCAGTATACTGCCCAGGTCGGTGGACGCACGATTACCATCGAAACCGGCAAGCTGGCCCAACAGGCTGGCGGAGCCGTCACCCTACGATTGGGTGACTCTGTTGTTTTTGCCGCTGCTACCATGGGCGGCATCCGGGAAGGCATCGATTTCTTCCCGCTGACCGTTGAATACGAAGAGCGTATGTATGCCGGCGGACGCATCCCCGGTTCGTTCTTCCGCCGCGAAGGCCGCCCTTCCGAGGAAGCCATCCTCATCAGCCGCCTGACCGACCGCCCGATTCGCCCGCTGTTCCCCAACGGCATGCGCAATGAAGTCCAGGTGATCATGTTCTCCGTGTCAGCTGATATGGAAAACTCGCTGGATATCCTGGCGATTAATGCCGCCTCAGCGGCACTGATGATCTCGGACGTGCCCTGGGAAGGCCCGGTAGGCGCTGTGCGCGTCGGCCGCATCAACGGCGAATTCGTGGTCAACCCCACCATGGAACAGCGCGAACAGTCCGAGTTGGACCTGCGCCTGGCAGGCACCCGTGACGCCATCCTGATGGTGGAGAGCAGCGCCAACGAATTGCCGGAAGATATTATGGTTGAAGCGCTGACGTTTGCGCACCAATCACTGCAGCCCATGATCGACGCCCAGTTGAAAATGGCTGCCGAAATTGGCAAGGCAAAACGAGCGGTTGAGACCAAAGTCGTCAATGAAGACCTGGTCAGCCAGGTACGTGTTGGCGTTGCCAGCCAGCTGGAAACCCTGTTCGACGCCTCGCACATGAAGGCGGATCAGTACAACGGGATCGATGAACTGCGCGAGAAGGTCGTGGCAGAACTCACCGCTGAAGATGAGACGCTTAAGGGCGCCGTGGCTGAAGCATACGAGGAAGTGTTGAAGAGCGTTGTGCGCCGCCGCATCGTCGAGCGCGGTCTGCGGCCAGATGGCCGCAAGCCAAATGAAATTCGCCCAATCTGGGGTGAAGTTGGCGTTTCACCGCGCGCGCACGGCTCCGGCCTGTTCACCCGCGGCGAAACCCAGGTGCTGACCATGGCGACTCTGGGTACACCCAAGGAAGCCCAGGAACTGGACAACCTCGGCGGTTCAGACTCCAAACGTTATATCCACCATTACAACTTCCCGCCGTATTCGACCGGCGAAGTGAAAATGCTGCGCGGCCAATCCCGCCGCGAAATCGGTCACGGAGCTCTGGCGGAACGCGCGCTGCTGCCCGTGATCCCCAGTGAAAAAGAATTCCCCTACACCCTGCGGCTGGTTTCCGAGGTTTTGGCCTCCAACGGCTCATCCTCGATGGCCTCGGTGTGCGGTTCGACGCTGGCGTTGATGGACACCGGCGTACCGATCAAAGCCCCGGTGGCAGGCATCGCCATGGGACTGGTCAAAGAAACCGACCAGACCATGATCCTGACCGATATCCAGGGCATGGAAGATCACCTGGGCGATATGGACTTCAAAGTCGCCGGCACCGCTGCGGGTATCACCGCGCTGCAGATGGACATCAAAATCAAGGGCATCACCTCGGCGATTATGACCGAGGCCTTGACCCGCGCTCGCGAGGCACGCCTGTTCATCCTCGACCGCATCCTGGAGATCATCCCATCAGTGCGGCCTGAACTTGCGCCGCATGCCCCGCGCATCACCACCATCCAGATCCCGGTGGACAAAATCGGCGCCATTATTGGCCCGGGCGGCAAGATGATCCGTGCGATCCAGGAAGAAACTGGCGTGCGCATTGACATCGATGATGACGGCACCGTCTTCATCGCTGCCACTGACGGCGTGGCGGAAGCCGCAGCCCGCGAAAAGATCATGTCGCTGGTGGAAGTGCCCATTCTGGGCCGCATCTATACCGGCAAAGTAGT
>DATBWK010000155.1:0-7252 GCA_036514835.1 Bellilinea sp. | reverse complement strand
GTGACCGTCATTTCCCAATGGCGCAGGGTCGGTGTGAAATCCACCCCCCAGGATTCGCTGAAAGAGCCATAGATGATCGTGACATACAACAGGATAATGAAGACGGAAATCAGATAGGCGGTGATATTAAAGCCCCAACGAATGATGGGGGATTTTTCCACCACCGTAATGCCCGAAGGTTTTCCGGTAACCGAAATATAGGCACGTCGGTTAACGTAATATCGCTGCACCAGGTAGATAACCAGTGTGGGAATGATTAGAACCAGCGAGAGCGCCGATGCCTTCTGGTAGTTGTACTCACCGATGACCGCCAAAAATATCTGTGCCGAAAGCACCGTGCGGTTACCGGCGATAAACAAAGGGTTACCGAGGTCTGCCAATGACTCAACGAATAATAGCAGAAAGGAACCGGCAATCCCAGGAATAAGCAGGGGTAGAGTGACCGTGCGAAAGATGTGTCCGCGGCTGGCGCCCAGGCTGGCTGCAGCCTCTTCCATGGACGGATTCAACCGTTCCAGCATCGCCCGCAGAATTAAGTATGATACCGAGAAAAAAGTGATCGTTTGGACAATAATCAACCCGTCAAGGCCGTAGATATCATTCGAGCCTGAAACGAATGTAATTCCAAGTAGCTTGTGAGAAATCACGCCATTTCGGCCAAATAAAAGGATCATGGCTAGCGATAAAGCAAACGGTGGTGATACCGTTGGAAGCAGTGCCAACCAGTGAATTAATCGTCCGCCAGGAAGCTTGCAGCGCGCCATGGAATAGGCAAAAATAAATCCGACCAGCGTGCCTCCTACCGCAGCCCCCAGGCCCATGACCATCGTATCCGAAAAAGCCCGGCGTAAGCCCGGACCAAAATAATCATCAAAGTAGCGAGCAAAGTAGGAGAGGTCCCAGGCGCCTTCAGCATTAAAAAAGCCGCCTGAGATGGTGCGAAATAAAGGCACGACAACAAAGACCGCAATAAATATTCCTGAGAATAACAGGCTCATGAAGAGCACTGGGTCCCGTGAAATTAGAGCATATTCACGGTAACGCCGGATTAGTCCAGTAAATTTGGAAGTGGGAACATTTATAGTTGTTTCGCTTTTTGCCATGATGAGCCTATAAATAGTACTGGGCGGGTAGAACCCGCCCAGTACTGACTTCACAAAAGGTTACTCTTTTAGGGATTCAGCTGTAGCGATTTCGTTGGTGAATTTCTCAACGAAGGCTTTTTTGTTGGTCCCTGCCCACTGGAAGTCATAATCAATGAGATTAACTTCCATCAGTTCGGGGTGGGAAAGAGTCACGCCTTTGACCGTGGGAGCCTGGTAAGCTTTATACACGGGTCCGAGTGCTTGAGCTTCAGCGGTCAGCGCCCAGTCAAACCACAATTTGGCGGCTTGCATATGCTTGGCACCCTTCAGGATGGCCATAGCGCCGATTTCATAACCGGTGCCCTCAGCGGGGAAGGTCAGTTTCAACGGTAGCTTGTTGTTGTCAATCTCGTTGACGATGTCATGCGAGAAGACGATGCCAACCGCAGCTTCGCCCTGACCAACAAATTTAGCGGGTGCAGCGCCGCTCTTGGTGAACTGTGATACCTGGGCAGCATACTGCTTGATGTATTCCCAACCGGCTTCTTCGCCGCGGAGCTGGAGAATGGTAGCGAGCGCGGTGTAAGATGTTCCGGAAGAAGACGGATGCGCGACCATGACTTGACCCTTGAACTCAGGTTTTAGCAGGTCGTCCCAGGAAGTCGGGGCTTCTACGCCAGGGTTGGCAGCCAACCAATCGGTATTGGTCGCAAAGCCCAGAGAACCCATGTAGATGCCAACCCACTGGTTGTCAACGTCTTTGGTCTTAGCTGGATCTACCAGATTGGCATAGTTGGGTGAATCATAGGGTTCTAACAGCCCAGAACCTTTGGCCGAAATAAAGCTGTCAGCCGGACCACCCCACCAGATATCAAACTGGGGATTGTCCTTCTCAGCCAGCACACGAGCCAGGGCTTCGCCAGAAGACATCCGAACATAGTTGACCGTGATGCCGTACTTCGCCTCAAATTCCTGCTTCATACCCTGGCACCACTGCTCCTGCGGCGTGCACAGAAGATTGAGTTCGGTGTCGGTGATTTCCTCCGCGGCTGGTTGGCAGGCAGCCAATACCATGATTGCCACCAGGGCAATCACAATCCACTTACTAAATCGCTTTGAATTCATTTGTCCTCCTACGGGATTCAATTAGGGAAAAGGGGAAATGGGACAGTGCAAAGATCGTTCACAACATTCGATGAACGATATTAAAGTAATTATAGCAAGAATGTGAAATCAGCCTTATTTTTATGACAACGAAATCTGCGCCCCGGCCTGAAAACCCTTACCCGTTTCATTCAGGCTTTGCGAGGCAAAGGGATATATTCTGTCTTCCATTACCTGCCGCTGCACTTTTCCGAAATGGGACGCAAATTCAGCGGCAAAGAAGGCGATTGCCCGGTTACCGAAGGTACAAGCGACCGTCTGGTGCGTTTGCCGATGTTTTACAACCTGACCGCAAGCGACCAAGAATTTATTCTAGAAACAATTACGCACTGGAACGTCTAAAGCGCTTACATCTCTTCTCTAAAGATCAACCCATAACGTTTGCGGGCAGCCAGCCAGGCTTTGCGTAATTTCTCATATACTTCCTGCGGTTGGTCGATATTTCGCAATGTGATGACTGGCGAGGAAGGGTCTGCACCTTTGATGTGGATATCGCCCAGTCCCATGATCCGTTCACTCATACTCTGGGAAACGTCGATGTCCTGAATACGAATCAGCTCGAAATTCTCATAGTCCTTGCCGATCAGGCCGTGTGCAATTTTAATTCGCTCGCTGGTGATAATGTAGTTCTCAATGAGCGACAGGAAAGGCCGGCCTTCCCAGACGATCGATTCCTCGCCTTCCAGCAGCGGCTTCACGCTTTCCTTCTGGTATACCGTGCCGAGAATCTCGTTCAGAACTACCAAACTTTCATCGGACACAGCATCCACAATTTTTGCCTGCTGCTCTGACGGTAAAGCCGTAACATCCACGCCGCTCTGGGCGATTGCTTTCCAGACAGCGCTCTTCATACGTGCGCGGTGTTGGTCAAGAGTCATCGATACATCCTCCTCAAATTGCCTGCATTTCTCAAATCGAAATGAATGAACCAGCCAGATTGTTCCATTATAGTCAAATCTGACGGTGAATCTTATTCGATCATTACCTCAATATGGTCATCGCCAGCGTCCATCTGATGCTGAGTTTCGCCTTCCGTGGTGCTGGCGATCAAATCCTTCAATTTCTGATAATCGTACTGATCCAGGATCGCCGAGAAGCGCCCGCCTGAATCCAGCACCGTATTCACCAGCCCCAGAGGAATTAGCAGGTCGCTCTTGATGGTCTGGTTCAGGTTATCACTCACCCGGATGCGCAAATGTTTCTGCGATGTGGCTGCATCATGGGATGCCAATTTGCCCCAGCTGCTATTTTTCATCGCGTCCAGCTTGAGGTTGGCTTCCTCCGCGGTGAGTTTTCCCTCCTCCAAATTTTGGATGATGGATATTCGTTCTTCAATGGATGAGAACCGCGAGCGTCCAGCGCGCCATTCCAACCAGTAATACACCGCCGCAGCTGCCACACCAAGCACCCCGCCAATGTACCAGACATAGTTTGGATTCAGATTATCCATCACCAGACCCGCCAGCAGCGGGCCAATCGCAAATGGGATCAGCCAGGAGAAGCCGTAAACTGCCATATACCGGCCGCGCATATCCTCAGGCGCCAGGCGAGCCACAATAGATTGGCTGACCGGACTGACGAACATCTCGCCAATGGTTATGATCGCCATCGCAACCAGGAATAATACAAAAGTACCGACAAAACCGTACATGGCGAATCCAACCGCATACAGCAGCGAACCGACCGTCATGATAATGAGTGGCCGGTAACGATTGATCCAGCGGGTAATGGAAAATTGGAACAACACCACCATAATGGCGTTCAGACTCAAGATATAGCCAAACCCTTGTTCCGCAACCCCGTGATAATCCCGCAGGTACACTGCCAGCGTGGTATTCATTTGCATATAAACCAGCACCATTAGCACCGAGGCGACTAAAAACCCAACAAAGGCGTTGTCCTTGACCACCGTGAAGTAGCCTTTGAACGTGGCTGCCATGCTCTCCTGCGGCTGACCGCTTTCCTTGGGGTGGTAGGTTTCTTTAATCTTGTAGAACAGGATGGCAGCCGTAATCAGGCTGGTGACCGCATCGGTAATGAACAAGATCAGGTAAGATCTGGACGCCAGAAAACCGCCGATTAAGGGGCCAATGGTGACTGCCAGGTTAGCCACCACGCGGAGGATGCCAAAACCCTGGGCGCGTTTTTCCTCGGGCAGCAAGTCCGCTACCAAAGACTGGTAAGCCGGTCCCGCCACATCCGATAAAATGCCGACCACCAACGTCACCACCATAAACAGCGGTAGTGCGTCGATCACACCCATCAGCACACTGGAAAGCCCGCTCATCGAGAGCCCGAACAGCAGGATTGACTTGCGCCCCCAGCGGTCTGTCAGCGCCCCGCCAATCATGCTGCCAATGAAGCTGGAGATGGCAAACAGGCCGAATATCAACCCGACCTGGGTCATGTCGATCTGGAATTTCTTTGTCAGGTATAGGGTAAAAAACGGGAAAAGCAGTGCACCGCCCAACCGGTCGATGAACATGCCAACCACCAGGATCCAGAACTGCCTGGGGAACTCGTTATATAGCGATCTCATGCGCTCGCCCAATGGGCGCGATTTTTTGGGCTCGGCCGGATTCATTGCTTCGTACCTGTCTGATGTGGATTTGAATGGTGAAAGATTAATTTTACCTTAATTTATGTGTCGGCTTGATTATTTTTCCCACTTTCATCTCGGATTCGACGCGAGCGGCTGGTTAACAAAAAAGACCTTGCCTATATGGGCAAGGTCTCCTTCCACCGGAGAAACCGGGGGTTTGATCGTACGTCGTTAAACGCTTAAGGATTACTTATTGGGCAGGAAGCGGGTCACCGTAGTACCGCAAACCGGGCAGGTGCCCTTGACCATTGAACGTCCCGTGGTGGTCTTGGTAACGGTTCCACCTTTGACATCGCGCTTCTTGCGACATTTTACGCAATAACCATTGAAATCCATCTTTTTCTCCTTTTCTAGGTTTGAAAGGCTTTCTACGTATATTTTACTACTCATGTCAAGGTTTTAGGGGATATTCCACGGCTAAAGTGGGGAATTTCACCCCTTTTTAAGCAGGTTATAATCATTTTTAAGCCAAATTATCAACAATACCAGTCATTTTTTACTGGTTTTGCGGGAAAATGCCTGCGGGTGTGTCCCGGGCAGGATCCCCAAGGAGGTCTATTTGTTCGCTACCATCAGCCTGACCGTAGAAATTCCGGTTTACCCCGAGCGGGTGTACCGCGCCTGGATGGATAGTTATGAGCACAGCCGCTTTACCGGCAGCAGCGCCAAAATTACCGGCAAAGCCGGCGGGCAATTCAAATCTCTGGCTGGACAGGTGGAGAGCGTTGTCCAGGTGGCGACCCCCTTTGACCGAATCGTTCAGACCTGGAAGGTGGAAAAATTTCCGCAAAACGCTCCCGATTCGTCCATCGAGTTAGCCTTCGAACCCACCTGCACCGGGGCCCAGGTCAAATTGACTCACAGCGGGGTGGATGCTGCCAGTACGGTTCAAATGATGGCATGGTGGGAAGATGTGTATTTTCGACCGCTGCGCGACTACTTTGACGAGCTAATCGGCGATTACGTTGCCGATATGGGCGACGGCTAACCGGATTAATGCCGGACGATGCCCGCCAGCCGTTGCACCGCGGCTTCGATTTCATCCGGCGGCAGCGTGCAGAATGGGATGCGCAGGAAGCGCTCACCGTCAGCCGGGTTGGTAAAAAAGGCACGCCCATCAGTGATTTTCAGACCGACCGAGTTCGCATCCTGCATTAATTGATCCATGGTGTTGCCATTGGGCAGCGTCAAACCGATAAAGAAGCCGCCCTCCGGTTTGGGATAAATCACATCCGGCATGGTGCGATCAATGGCGGAAGCCAGCGCAGCCAATCTGGGAGCGTACACATGCTTCAGACGCTCGATATTGACGTCGAACAGGCCAGCGTGCATATATTCGTATACAATCGCCTGCGTGGGCGATGGAGACGCCAGCGTGCTATCTATTCCCCACTTGACCAATCGGCCGATAATTTGCGGTGATCCAACTGCCCAGCCGACGCGCAATCCCGGCGCGAGCAGCTTGGAAACTGAACATAAATGCACCACTCTGTCTGGTGCCAGCGAATACAGGGTGGGCACATCCTCACCCTGATAGCGCAGCAGTCGGTACGGCGAGTCTTCGATGACGATGAAATCATATTCCTCAGCCCAGCGGGCTACTTGTTGACGTTTTTCCAGGCTGGTGACCGTGCCGAGCGGGTTATGAAAGTCTGTGATGGTATAAAACAACTTGGGCGCCCGGCGTTTAAGCGCTTCTTCCAGCGCATTCAGGTTGACTCCGTCGGATTCCATCGGAATTCCTACCATGTCTGCACCAGAGCGTTTAAATAAGGTGTTTGCCCGGTCATAGGTCGGCGATTCAGTGAATGCGCAGTCGCCTGGCTGCAGGAAAATCGCTGACAGGAAATTCACAATTTCGAGCGAGCCGTTACCGGTGAAAATCTGGTCGACAGGGACGCCCATACGCTCCGCCAGAATCTGACGCAGCGGTGCGTAGCCAGGCACAAAGTTGTACGTCAAAACCTGCCCGCCGTCACGTTTGAGGGCGGTAGCCAGGCAGGCTTGAATTTCTTCGATTGGGAAAACTTCAGCTGGCGGAACCCCTCGCGTGAGGTTGATGACGTGATTCTCCATGCACAACCTTTCTCAGCGTATTCGTCGAAATCCTGCCTCTGAGTATAGTGTAAATTTGGGCATTTATACGTCACCCGATTGGTTGATGGATGTCAGGTTGGGCAGCAGCGGGAATGCAAATATGCATCTCGGAAACACCTGGGCGGTCAAACGGCTTCCGGTTACGCACGGGATAGATTTGTCTTGATGAAGTATACTCATGCGAAATATTGCCTGCTGCAAAGGTTGAATCGACTGTGGAAACAACATCATCCATGTCCGGAAAGACAGTACTGATCACCGGCGCTACTTCCGGTATTGGATTGGCCGCTGCACATGCCATCGC
>DATBWK010000154.1:0-10495 GCA_036514835.1 Bellilinea sp. | reverse complement strand
GCGCCCCCATTATGGCCGCCCGCTCTCTGGAAACTGGCGATGGGCAGGTTCTGCTGCTTTGGGTTCGCCGTCAGCATGAAGAAACCGAGATCGAAATCGACATCGATGACGATGAAGACGAAAATTCGGATGTCTAATTTTTGCCTACACAGTAAAAATCAAACAACGTAAAACAAAAGAGGAATTTTTCCGTAAAGGCAAATTCCTCTTTTGTTGCCTGTCGTACCCAAAACGAACAAATCGCTGGACATGTAGCGCAAATTTTCAATTTTCGCAGGCGAACTAAAAGTTCGCCCAACATAGGCAGCGTATACTTCATTGTCATTGTGCCACTGGAGGGAATCGAACCCCCAACCTAGGCGTTAGGAGTGCCTTGCTCTGTCCTTTTGAGCTACGGGGGCCATCGGTCAGTAAAATTATACCAGTTTCACGCAGGGAAAAAACCCTTCGACTGGGGGCTAATTTGCCCACCCCAACCGGCAGCAAAAGCCTCCTTAACGAACCGCCAGGCGTGGGGGGGACACGCCTGGCGATCCTCAGGGAGGGAATGCCACTTTTAGCTTTTATGCCAACATGGGGGGGACATGCTGGGTTAGCCCTAAGTGGTCCGACACCATATACCTATAAAATTTTGGGGTGTCTTGTGGATAATATACACCATATTAGTCATATTATCATTAAAAATAGATAAGAACTTTCTCAGACCTTGCCGGCGTTAATCGCGTTGATCACCCTCGCCGCGGTTGAACACATCCAGCCAGTGATCGACTTCGTCCGCCGTGAGTCCCTGGGATTCCCCCGCTCCCTTGACCGCCTGCAGCAGGGCATCATCAAGCTGCGCAGCAAATTCCTCAGACGACACTACCTTTACCCCTGCGGCGCGCGCTTCTGACTGCACCTGCCGGTCAGAGCTGACCACCTCCCAGTTACGCGCCTTTTTTCCCAGCTTATGCAGCGCCTGCCGGATGGCTGTGTCGGCATTGGAGCTTTCGGATACAAAATGGGCCTTCACTGCGCCAAAACTGCGCGCCCCTTGGCGCCCAGGTGCGCCTTTGTCGAAATAAACTTCGACACTTTTCCGGCGCACTCGGCAATAGGTTTGTAACCGTTGAATGAGATCCATCTCATCGTCCAGCCGCTGCAAACTCAATCCGCGCACTTTGGGAATTAAATTGTGTCCGTCGATGATGGTTGGCATGCCGTCTCCGTGGTTTCATTTTACTCATAAAATATGCTATGATTCAACAAGTTCCAGGCCGGCACGAAGGCTTCATCCTATCATCCCCCGACATGTGAGCATCGCGAGCGTCCATGAATTTTTGGAAACGTATATTTCCTTACCTGATCCTCAACATCGTCATCTCAGCAGCCACAACGCTGCTCGTTCTAACGCTGTGGGACCGGGTTCAGCACCCCCAGCTGCCAGCGGGCACTGGCGGCATCCCCGAATCCACCCTCGCAAGCAACCCGGGAGCGGACCAAACACCCCAAGCCCAGGCGACTCTGCCACCGCTGGATCAACCCGTTATCCGCATCGAGACCGTGATCGGCGCTGGCGACCTGTCCACCGAGACGGTGCAGCTGCAGCGAGTCGGCGAAGGAGAGTTGCAGCTAGCTGGTTGGCGTTTGGAAGGCAATAATCTGAAGTACACATTTCCGGCTCTGACGCTCAATAAAAATGGCTCGGTGCGCTTGTATTCCCGCGCCGGGCAGAGCACGGTGATTGAATTGTATTGGGGATTGGAATCAGCTGCCTGGAAAAACGGCGACACCATCACCCTCTATGATTCAAATGGCGACCAGCGCGCATCTTATGTCATTCCTTAAGAGTAAAGCAGAACGTTTATGAGCCTTTTTGGCAAGTCTGCCGATGAAATTATCAAGCGCGCCATCCAGGATGGCGCATTCGATAATTTGCCTGGCAAGGGGCAGCCGCTCAAACTCGACGAGAACCCGCACGAGAAGGAAGAATGGCGGACAGCTTACAGCATGCTGCGTTCCAACGGTTACAGTCTGCCATGGCTCGAGCTGCGTAAAGAGATCGAAGAAGCGGTTGACCGCGCCCGCAGCGACGCCCGCAGCGCCCGGGAATCAGGGAACGATGAATTTTGGAACCGGCAAAAATCGCTGTTTCAGCAGCGAATCGAAGCCCTGAATAAGCGTATTTTCCAGTACAATTTGCAGGCTCCCTCCCCCGTATTTCACCGCCAACCGCTCGATCTTACCCGCGAGTTGGAGGCAATCCAAAACCGGGATGGCGCCAATCCTATGCAAGCAGAAGGCAGGTAATTCATGTCGCAGGCTCTTTACCGCAAATGGCGCCCGCGTTTATGGGACCAGGTTGTCGGGCAGGAACATGTCGTACAAACCCTCCAAAATGCCATCCGCGGCGGACGGGTGGGACATGCTTACCTGTTTGCTGGTCCGCGCGGCACGGGCAAGACTACATCGGCGCGGCTGCTGGCTAAGGCCGTAAACTGCCTGGCAGAAGACCTGCAGAAACGTCCCTGTGACCACTGTGCGAACTGCCAGGGGGTCAATGAAGGCCGTTTTCTGGACCTGATCGAGATCGATGCTGCCTCCAACACTTCGGTGGATGATGTGCGCGATCTGCGTGACAAAATTAATTTCTCCCCTAGCCTGGGACGTTTCAAAGTCTATATTATCGACGAAGTCCACATGCTCTCCACCGCGGCCTTCAACGCGCTGTTGAAAACGCTGGAAGAGCCGCCGCCGCATGCCATTTTCATTCTGGCAACCACCGAGGTGCATAAAATCCCCGCGACGGTGCTCTCGCGCTGCCAGCGGCACGAATTCCGCCGCATTCCCATGCATTTGATCGTCAGCCATTTGAAGCAACTCGCCGAGCAGGAAGAAATCACGGTCTCGGACGATGCCCTGACACTGATTGCCCGCCAGGCAACAGGCGCCATGCGTGATGCCATCTCACTGCTCGACCAATTGGCATCCTCGGGTGGGTCAATCACGTTGGAAATGGCGCAAACGGTATTGGGTACCGCCACCAACCAACTGGTGGTTGAGTTGGTGGACTCGGTCATCCAACGAGACCCCGCCAGCGGTCTGGAGCGTATCCACAGCGCGCTGGACAGCGGCTCCGACCCGCGCCAGTTTACCCGCCAGGTGGTGGATTACCTGCGCAACCTGCTGCTGGTGCGTCTGGGCAATGCCGACCAGGTGGACGCTACCGCCGAACAGCGCACCCTCATGGCCAAACAGGCGCAGGCTTTCCAACAAGAACACTTGCTGGAAACGCTCAAGTTTTTCAATGCTGCCGCCAGTGAAATGCGCAGCGGCTGGCAGCCCGGTCTGCCGCTCGAGTTAGCCCTGGCGCATGCCATCAGTTGGAGTCCGGCAGTACAAGTCGCAACCCCAATCCAATCCGCTCGATCCCAAACCGTGGTTTCCCAACCCGCTGCTTCCAAACAATCGCGGACACCGACCGAGTCTGAGATTCAAACGGCCAAATCGGCGGCAAAATCAGCAGCGCCGGCGGTGATCCCGCAGTCAGATCAGGAAGAACTTCACCCAAAGCCAAATCTGGATGCCGCAACTGCCCCGGTGGAAACTCCACCGGCGGATGCCAGCCTGCCCTCCCAGGGGGCCATTCGCGAAAATTGGCCAAAGATACGCGCGCTGGTCAAACGCAAGTCCTCCATGGTGGAAGGCTTGTTGAACTCCTGCAAATCGATCAACATCCGCGATGGCGTGCTGCAGCTGGGTTATGGCAGTCCGGTTTTAAAAGGCAATATGGAAAAAGATACCAACCTGCAGCTGGTCAGCGCTGCCATCAAACAGGTGCTTGGCTGGGATATTCCGGTGGTCTGTGTGGACGTCACCGGCAAGGGCGGGCAGATGCAATCCAACCCCGAAGTGGATGCCGACGGCATGGTCAACGCCGCACTCAACCTGGGTGGTAAAATTGTGCAGAAAGAATAAATCCAGTTAATACTGGAATTGTGTTCGTAAAATACTTAATGAATTATTGAGGATATTATGGCAAAAGGTCGCGGATTTGGTGGAAAAGGAATGGCTGGCGGAATGGGCGGCGGTGGCGGTATGATGTCGCAGATCAAGAAGCTGCAAGAACAGATGGAAGCCACTCAGGCTGCTCTGGCTGCCGAAACGGTGACCGCCACGGTCGGCGGCGGCGCGGTCAAGGTGACCATGACCGGCGCCCAGGTGTGCCAGGCGATCGTCATAGACCCGGAACTGCTCAAGGATGCCGACGCCGAAATGCTGCAGGATCTAATCCTCAGCGGCGTCAACCTGGCGCTGGATCAGTCCCGCAAGCTGGCGGATGATCGCATGGGCCCTTTGGCTGGCGGTCTGTCCGGTTTGGGACTGTAAACGGATTCTTCCATGCCTGTGCTGCCGGAACCGATTGAAAATTTGACGCTGGCGCTGGAGCGGTTGCCCGGCATTGGCCCAAAAACTGCCTCGCGCCTGACGTTTTTCCTGCTGCGCGCGCCGGAAGAGGTCTCTTTAGCCCTGGCAGACGCCTTGACAGCTCTCAAATCCTCCACCGGCTTATGCCAGGAGTGTTTTAATATCACGCGGTCCGACCAGGAAAAGTGCGAGATTTGCACCAGCGACAAACGCGACGAAGGCATCATCTGCGTGGTGGAAGAACCGCTGGATGTGCTGGCTTTGGAGCGTACAGCTGGATTTTTTGGGCGCTATCACGTGCTCCATGGCGTGCTGTCGCCAATCGAAGGCATTGGGCCGGAAGACTTGAAGGTCAAACCGCTGCTGGAGCGGGTGCACACCGGCAAGGTGCGCGAACTGATATTGGCGACCAATCCCAGCATGGAAGGCGACGCCACAGCTTTGTATTTGCAGCAGCAATTAGCAGGTTCGGGGGTAAGAATCACGCGCCTGGCGCGCGGCCTGCCGGTCGGCGGTGACCTGGAATACGCCGATCAAAATACGCTGCTGCGGGCGCTGGCTGGCCGGCAAGATTTGAGTTAAATCGGTTTGGGTGTTGACCTGAATCTTGGTTTGTCATTACGAGGCACGAAGCAATCTGCATTCATTGATGCAGACGAATGCTTCTTGATAAATAATGCGTATTAATCATTGTAGATTGCGTCACTTCGCTCCCCTTCGTTCGGTCAAAGACTGCCCTATGGGCGCAATGACAACCTTTATTATAAGAGTATCCTGAGAACCATCTTCTCATTGGCTGCGTATTGAAGATAAATACGGTAATATTTATCACCTAACCTTGAAAACGCAACCTTGAGAGGAGCACGTCCTGTGAAACGCATACTCCCCCTTGTCCTTTTAGTAACAGTCCTGTTGGCAGCCTGCACCTCTGCCCAGCCAACCGAACCGCCTGCCGCCACTGTTGCAGCACCCACCGCGCTTGCCACCAACACCCCCGCCGCTACGTCAGCACCCACAGTGGCCGCCACTCAGGCTAACGCCGCAGTAACCTTCAACATCGTGCCGGAAGAGTCCAAGGTCACCTACGAAGTCGGCGAAACCTTCTTCAATCAGAATAACCGCTTCAACCTGGCGATTGGCGTCACAAAGACCCTGTCTGGCAGCGTATTTGGCGATCTGAGCAACCCGCCCGTCAGCAGCATTGGCCCAATCCAGGTCGACATCAGCCAGTTCACCTCCGACAGCAACCGGCGCGACAATGCCATCCGCGGAGACTGGCTGGAATCTTCCCGCTTCCCCATCGCCACTTTTGTTTCCACTTCAATCGAAGGGCTGCCATCCGCGTACGTGGAGGGTCAGGACTATAGTCTGAAAGTCACCGGCGACCTGACCGTGCGCGAAGTCACCCGCGCCGTCACCTTTGACGTCACCACCCGGCTCAACGGAGACACACTCACCGGCACAGCCGTCACCACCATTCTGCTGAGCGATTTCGGCATCGGTCCCATCTCCATAGCCGGCATCCTCAAGACCGAAGACGAGGCTAAAATCACGCTGGAGTTCGTCGCCCGTCCGTAAACGGTCGCAGGTTATAATCTAACCGGACCACTCACACCATCAGGGAGGTGCTGCATGGAGCGTTACCGCGTCAAAGAGGATGAGAAAATCCGTCTGGAGGATTACGATCCGTCTGACACCGGCAAGTATGACGGCGAAAAAGACGAGGGGCTGGAATTGCTCGGTGAACTGAATCAAGACCTGGAAAAACTGCAGGAATTGCTGTACGCCGAACACAAGCATCGGGTGCTGGTGGTGTTGCAGGGCATGGATACCAGCGGCAAAGACGGCGTCATCCGGCATGTCTTCGAGGGAGTCAACCCGCAAGGGGTTCGGGTTGCCAGCTTTAAGGTGCCCACGCCCGAAGAGATGGACCATGATTATCTCTGGCGCGTCCACAAGCAAACTCCCGGTAAAGGTGAAATTGTCATTTTCAACCGCAGCCACTACGAAGATGTATTGGTGGTGCGGGTGCATGAATTGGTGCCTGAGACGGTGTGGAAGAAGCGCTACGAACAGATTCGCGAATTCGAACGCCAACTGGTGCAGGAAGGCACGATTATTCTAAAATTCTTCCTGCACATCGACCTGGAGGAGCAAAAAGAACGCCTGCAAGCCCGATTGGATGACCCGACCAAGATTTGGAAATTCAATCCCGCCGATCTCAAAGAGCGCGCCCGCTGGGATGAGTATATTGACGCCTACGAAGACGCCATCAACAAGACCAGCACGGTCGAAGCTCCCTGGTACATCGTGCCCGCCAATAAAAAATGGTACCGCAACCTGGTAATCGCCAACGTACTTGTGGATACCCTGAAAAAGCTGGATATGGAATACCCGCTGCCTGCTGAAGATCTGAGCGGGATTGTGATCGAATAATAGTCCGTAGCCTTGCGGCTATGCGCATGAAAATAAATTTCACCGGAAGCGATTGAATCGAATGCTATACCTGGTCTCCACCCCTATTGGCAACCTTGGCGACATTTCCCAGCGCGCACTCGACACACTGCGCACCGTTGACTTCGTCATCAGCGAAGACACTCGCAAGACCGGTATGCTGCTCAAACATTTCAATATAAAAAAGCCCCAGATCTCCTTCCGCGAGGATAACGAGGAACGCGCCCTGCCTAAAATCCTGGCACTGTTGGATGAGAGTAAATCCATGGCGCTGGTGACCGACGCTGGCACGCCGGGCATCTCAGACCCCGGGTTTTTGCTGGTTCGCAGCGTTCTGCAAGCTGGCTTGCCATTGACAGCCATCCCCGGCCCCACCGCGCTGATCCCCGCCTTGATCCTCTCCGGTCTGGCGGTTCACAGTTTTACCTTCCGCGGTTTTGCGCCGCGTAAACCAGGTGCCCGCCGCCGTTTTTTGGAAGTGGACGCCGCCTCGCCGCACACGCTCATTTATTATGAGAGCCCGTACCGTCTGGCAGCCTTCCTGGATGATGCGCTGGCGGTTTTCGGCAACCGCCGCGCTGCCGTCGCCAATGACCTGACCAAGATGTTTGAAACCATGTATCGCGGTCTGATCGGCGAGCTGATCGAACGCTTTAAAACCGAACCGATCCGCGGCGAGTATGTGGTTGTGATCGAGGGGCTGATCGAAAAAGCCAGCCCTATACTTGAGGATTAATCGATCGCAAACGGCGTGAAGCGGGTCTGGGTATCGTAATAGTCTTCTTTTTCAGCCCGTTTGAGTGCATTGACGATTCGGTAGGTCACCGGCGTCATCAACACCTCGATGCCGACTTTGAAAATATAGTTGGTGACTGCCAGCGTGCCGAATAACTCCCACGGAAAGACTCCGAACAGGGTGGCGATCAGGATAAAGATGATGGTGTCGACGCCTTCGCCTACCAGCGTGCTGCCAATGGTACGCAGCCACAAAAACTTACCCTGCGTTGCTACTTTTAGCCGTGCCAGAACGGTCGAGTTGCTGAATTCACCCACCAGGTAAGCCACCAGGCTGGCGACCACAATTCCGCCCGAACTCATGCCGCCCAGGATGGCGTCGTACGCTCCCTGCCCGGCATATCCTTCCCAGGTCGCCTCGCCCGGCATAATGCGCACCAGCCACAGCACCAACGCCGAGAGCGCCAGCATGGCAAAGCCGGTCCAGATAACGCGCCGCGATTTTTTAAAGCCGTACACTTCGGTCAAGACATCGCCGAAAATATAGCTGACGGGGAATAAAATGGTACCTGCATCGAAAGCAAAACGCAGCCCGGAAATCGAAAATCCCCAATCCACAATTTTTGCCGATGAGGCAATATTGCTGATGATTAAGACTGTGACAAACAACGCCATGATCCAGTCAAAATAACGAAAAACCCGATTTGTTTCTTTGCGCTCTTCGGCCATCAAATATTCCTTTTACCTTTATGAAGTGTCCAAAGTATAATCATTTTCAGGCGTAAATCAATGGGCTGAATTGCCTGCCTGTATTGCCATAAGATGGGGTCAACACAAATAATTCGACATATTGCGATGGAGGAAAGCCGATGGAACTGAAACTGGTTCAAATCGTCAAGCCGGAGGACACCAACTTTATCCTCGGGCAGTCGCATTTCATTAAAACGGTCGAGGACATTCATGAGTCACTGGTTACGCACGTGCCGGGCATTCAATTTGGCCTGGCATTCTGCGAGGCCTCCGGGAAACGCCTGATTCGTTGGTCCGGCACCAGCGGCGAGATGATCACCCTGGCGCAAAAGAATGCCCAGGCGATCGGCGCCGGTCACAGCTTCATCCTGTTCCTGGGTGAAGGTTTCTATCCGGTCAACGTACTGGGAGCAGTTCAGGCTGTGCCGGAGGTGTGCCGTATTTTTTGCGCCACAGCCAACCCAACCCAGGTGATCGTAGCTGAAACCGAGCAAGGTCGCGGCGTTCTGGGCGTCATCGACGGATTAAGCCCGCTGGGTGTGGAAGGCGATGAGGATATCGCCTGGCGAAAAGGTTTTCTGCGTATGATTGGGTATAAAGCCTCGGAACATTAAAACCTTCTTTTTCGTCTTGGTATTGGCGTGCCGTTTTGGCGCGGCCTTGGACATAGGAGTGATAACGCTATGAGGAATATCCTACCGGTAATTGTGATGGCGGTTCTGCTGGCCGGCTGCGGGTTGATCAATACGCCGACTGCCATTTCAGGAGATGCCGAAATGGCTACCCGCGTTGCTCAGATTCTGACCAGCATGCCCACCGCGACGAATCCCGCCGAGAGCGGCATCCCTACGCCTTCGCTGCCAACCATTCAACCTTCCCCAACCACCAGTTTGCCAGCCACGGCGACCAGCACCTCCGTTGTCGTAGAGACCCTGGTGCCAGGCGCGACCGAGACCGTCACGTCCACTGTGGCACCCACCGGTCAGCCGACCAGTGCGTATACGCCCCCCGCCAGCGATCCGACCACCAAGCTGGGCGGCGCTGATTGGTCTGACACCATGGAAAATGGTGATTATTGGCCTACCGGTGCAGACCAGTTCACCGATATCGACTTTGTGGACGGAGCAATGCGCCTGACTGGGCTAACCACCACCGACGGCTGGCGCATGACCTACCCGGAAGAGACCAATTTTTACCTGGAGGCTGTGTTCCAGATCAACGATTGCAGCGGCGCAGACCGCTACGGCTTGATCTCGCGCGTGCCAGTGTTGACCTCACCAAACCGTGGGTATATTTTCGGTTTTACCTGCGACGGCCAGTATTCGCTGAGGCGTTGGAATTCCAGTGTTGGCACCAAGGGCGAAATGGTCAACCTGGTGGAGTGGAAGGCCAGCGCCGCTATCAATGCAGGGCGAAGTCAGACCAACCGCATGGGACTGATGGCTATTGGCGATCGGCTGATCTTATATGCCAACGGCCAACTACTCACCGAGGTGCGCGACAGCACCTTCGCACAGGGTTATTTTGGCGTTTTCGTTGGCGCACGCGAGACGGACAACTTCACCATCCGCGTCGATCAGATCCGCCTGTGGGAGAATCCAGGGCAATAAGATAGGCTGGGAAGCGGTTACATCGGTCCTGACCCTGGCCATCGCCACTTTGTAAGGGTAAGGCAAAAGTAGGTCGCTGTGTAAGCGGATTACGAGGAAGCCTTACCCACGTTTAATCAGTCGGGGCCATCACACCATGCAGATTTTCTGGCATGCTGTTCATGTCACGCCAGGATCGAAATTAATCCAAATTTTCTACCACTTCAATCCCGTTCAACGCCATGTGGTACAAGAAATAAACATGGTGCAGGTCGGCGGCATGCGGCAGACCGCCTTCTGTGCGTGCAGCCTCGACGGTGCGGTCATAGGTGTCCACCGCTCCTGCCGGCACGATCACCTGGCGCTGCAATTGGCGCGCGTTGGCGTCCAACCGCAGGTGCATGGCCAGTTGATAGACACACAGGTCAGTACAATCACCTACCACAATAAAGGTATCCAACTGGGGATGCGACGCCAGCCATTGGTTCAATCCGGTATTGAGGCCGGTTGAAATCGAATTTTTCTCCAAAAGGACCATCCGGTCAAAGAACGGCAGCGCT
>DATBWK010000153.1:0-13306 GCA_036514835.1 Bellilinea sp. | reverse complement strand
CGCCGCCTTTGACCGCCCGGCTGGGAATCCAGTACCAATCCGCTGGCGAGTACGGCAGCACGGCTCCCTTGAAGTATTCTGCTATCCCCTGGAAGGTCCACCCCATTTTGGTAAAGAAATTGGCGCCATCGAGGTTACCGCTCGGTGCCACCAGCTTCATGACGCCTTCCCACATCATATCGATTGTGCCTAAATTTCCTAAAATGAGCATGCCAATGGCGGAGCCCACCCCGGCGATCCAGGGAGCGATGCCAGTTGGTTGAGTTTCTTCGTCTCGATGGTGGTTTCTGAACCATTGCTGCACGTTCCAACCAAAGCTGTACGCTCCCAGCGCCACCAGCGAGAAAAAGGTAGGCAGAATCAGGTTGTACGCCACCGAAGGGACGATGCCAAGCCATTTGGTCGGCACCGCGGCGATGACAAAGCCGTAATAATAATAATTAATCCAGGCACCCGCATACCACGGGTTATAGGGCGGAAAAGTAGTACTTTTCAGCACCGCATTGAAGTATGCAAAGTCCATCGGTTTTTCGCCGCCGAAATTCGGGTGCCACAAATCCGGGTTGCCCAGCCGAATGGCCAAAAACAGCAGGAAGAAGGCTAATCCCACCGCTTCCACACTCAGAAAATAGCGCCAGCGCTGTTTAATATCAATCTGCAGGACTCTTCGTTGCCAGATCGCCAGTGCCAGGCTGCAAGCTCCAAGCATCGCCACCGCAATCCAAATGTTCACCCGGCTGAAAGCCAGGCTGTTGGATCCAGCCATCCATACCAACCAAGCCAAGAGCAGCAATCCGGCCATTTTTGCCAGCGGGTAGCCGAAATCTGGCAGTCCCTTCATGGCTATGCGCAATATCGGGTAGATCAACCAGCCCAACAGCAGGATGACCAGATACCAGACCAACGCGCCAAGCCCCGGATAGCGGTTGACCAGCGCCTCGGTGTTGAATAGCTCAGACCAGGTACCGCCGCTCTGCTGCAACGCAGCAGCATCCTGCGGCAGCATCAAATCCGCCGGGTAACTTGGCGCCTGCCCGGGAATCACGTGGATCACATTGCTGATATCGACCGAGCGCAGAATACCCTCGACTGCCGCCTGTGAATATTCAGCCGATTTTTTGAAGATCAATACCTTGGGATGGTCATAAACCGTAAACGCTTCTTCAGCAAACTGGTCGTTGATTTTGATCGGGCCGATGCTCGGATCGGATTGGAACACCTTGACCAGTTCAAAGCCCAACCGTCCGCTGTAATCCCCAACCTGAGCCGTGCGGTAACAATTGATCACCTCTTCTTCGACCGGACAGCCAAGCAACTCGCGGTAAAAGACCGTCGTCAATGGGTAGCGCTCGGGCACGCGGGTGGTGGTGCCATACTGACGGTTCGAAGTAATCGCAAAATAATCAGCGCGGTCCAGGATGGCTTCGAAGCGCGCCAGCTTGTCGATACTGTCATCCCAGTACATCTCGAAATTGAGGTCGCCGTAATAAATTCCGGCATACGGGTCGTAGCCGTCCAACCGGATGGGGATGCTGTCGTCCCACGGAGTTTCGACGGCTGGCGCTGCACCGTGAATGGTCAACGCGCCTTCACCGGCTGCCAGTTGCATCCGCAGCGAATACAGTTGACCCTGCGTCAGCTCGATTGGCTGGGCCAGTTGCCAGGTGTATTCCTGCCCTCGGGGGTCATCGGCTGCGGCAAAGTCGCTGACGATTTCTCCCTCGACCAGCGGTATCACCAAATTGATTTCATCGACCAGCGATAGACGCAGGGTTTTTGCGCTTGTATTCCCGGTTGTATCCACAATCCGGTTGAATACAACTTGCTTCAACAGCCCGCTGGACATGGCCATAAAGCGAATTTCGCCTGGCAGCAGTGGACGGACTGGGTTCATCATTATTGGTAATTCCTGCCGTGCAACCCCGCCCAATGTTTGAAGGGTCGCGCCAACCGCCCCGGAAAGTCCGAGAGCCGTTTCGCTCTCCAATAAGTCTAATTCCACCCGGATTTTCTGACCGGCCTGCACGGTAACCGGCTGTTCCAGCGGAACTGACCAGCCAAGCAGCACGCCGCTTCCGGGCGTGAAATTATTTGTCAGAAGGCCAAATCCAGCCGCGAGAGGTTCCGATCCCAACGCATACACGCTAATTCCCAGGGTCTTGGGATTGGGATTGTTAGACAAATCCTGAATATTGGTGAACTGGAAACTGGTTAACAGGCCAGTGGATTGAGCCGTAAAACCAATCGAAATAGTGTCGCCCGACGAGAGGACTTGCATGGGGCTGTATGGCAGGAGTTGGCGGAACTCGCCTTCAGCCGTATCCATCATCAGGTTGACCGGTCCCGGCACGTTGTCCAGCATCCAGCGCGAGGCTTCCACCCGAGTCATCGGCCGCTCGTAGATACGAGTGAAGGCAAACGCCCAGGCGAAGGTACCCGCCAATGTGATCAATCCCACAACCAGAGCCGCTCCTTTGAGCCACTTGCCCGCCACAGGTTTCCCTGAAACCAAATAGTTCCGCCCAGTTTCCCATAAATTCCACAATGCCCATCCAGCCGTCAAGGCCAGGGTGGGGTAAATTGGCAGCTCGTACCGCATGGTCGGGTTGCCCTGCATGGACTGCCACACAAAATAGATGGCTGTCCAACCCCACACCAAAATTGAGCGTTTCCAGGCGCCGTTGAGCTGGCGAATGCCCATCCAGATGAAGCCAGCCCAGGCCAAAATACCCATCGGCAGCCCCATGCCCCACAGCACCATGTTGGTAAATGAGAAGGTCACCGGACGGCGTGCCCATTGCAATGCCGGTGGAAAGTCAACATTGCCGGTCATCTGTCCAGCCAACTCCCTTATGTTGGCAATCCATTTTTCATTCGGCATAAGCCCGAAGAAACCCGGTCCGCTGAAGGCGTAAGGATTGAAAATGCGGAAAAGCAGGAAGGTTCCTGCTGCCCCAATCACCATGTCGCGCAAGACGGTTCCCATTAACGCGTCACGTTGCCCGTGGGGATGGCGCATTAAATAGATGAACCAGGCTGCCGGCAGCAGCACCACCATCAACGCGGTGTTGATTTTGCAGGCCATCGCAAAGCCCATCGCCACACCAAACCACAGGCTGTTGCGCGCCGATTCACTCTTGTACCATTTTTGCTCTTCCTGCAGGCTGGGCTCAAGCACCGGCTGCGTCGCCAGCCTGGCGGCAAAATACAGCGCAAGTGTGGTGAAGGTGGTTGAAAATGAGTCAGCTGTGAAAAAATGCGATTGCTGAATTTGCATCACGGCGAAAGCCGAAAACGCTGCGCCGAGCACCCCGATTTTGCGGTTGAACAAGCGTGTACCGAGCAAATAAACCAGCAGCACCGTCACCAGATCCATCACTGCGGAAAATGTTCGCCCGGTTTGCAGCAATTGTTCCCAGAATACATCGGTAAAGACCGCGTTGGCGATATAACGAGTGGCGATAATAGGGAAAGTGCCGTACACGAAGAACGTATCGCCGACATTATGCGGATTTAACGTCGACCTGGCGGTGTCGAAATACGCCCCCAGGCTTTCTACCGGCGCGATATGCGATGTTACCTGAATAAAAAAGCGCTCATCCGGGTGTAAAAAGCTGTACTCGCCCCAGAATAGGCCAGTGAATCGAAAATACACTGCCGCGGCGATGATTAAAAATAATGCAATTATCCACAACCACGATCCTCTTTCCTTGTGAGGACTTCGTGGTGCGATGGGTGCTAATGCGGGTAAGGGCTTTTCGGTCATGTTCGTGGGTTCGTGATGAATTTGTTAATTGTAAGCACGATTGATCAATAAAAGCTTACGGATTAATTAAGATTTTATCTCTGTGTATGGTTTGGATGTATTTCCTGCTCGATCTGTTGGAAAACCTCTTCATACGCCGCGGCGATTCTGTCTGGCAGATACATTTTCTCAATCGGTTTAGGATCCCGCACATACGCAGCCCGGTTGCCCAAAATCGTGACCAACCGTTCCGCTAGCGCGGCTGAATCCCCGACCGGGAAGGTCTCACCCATCTGGTGCATGGCAATCGGCTGTCTTACGCCGGGCAGGTTCGATGCTACCGTCGGCACGCCGTTAATCATGGCTTCTATCTGCACGATGCCAAAGGATTCGGTGGAGTTCAACGATGGCAGTACCAGCACATCCAGGTTGCCGTAAAATGCTGCCATGTCCTCATCGGGAATAAACCCCAGGAATTTCCAGCTGCCTTGTTGCTCAAATTCGTGTATGCGCGGAGATAGCCGTTTGAAATAGGCTTCTTCACCGACCACGTTTTCATAGGCACCCACAAATTGCACCATCGCTCGCGGGAAGACCGCCAACACACCCGGTAACGCATCCAACAGCACCTCCACTCCTTTTTCGGTGGCAAAGCGCGAAGCCATACCGATAACGGGGTGGCGCTCTTGCGGGTTATGCTGCTGGGAGAAAGCTGCCTTCCTTTCATGGGTTGCCGGCGGCAGGATCACCGGGGGTGGAATGATGGTGAGTTTGTCCAGGAAACGACTCAAAAAAGGCGAGTTGTCAGCATAATCGCGCGTATTGGTGACGATGCGGTGTGCAAATCGGGCCGCCAGTTCATTCATCAACTTGATTCCCAGGTTGGCTGCCTGGCTCAGCAGCCCCGGCGGCATCTGTAGGTCGCAGTGATAGGAGATGATGGTCGGTTTCTTCCACATCCGACCGCGCAGCGCGATTCCGGCAGCATCGAATTGAGGGAGATGCAGTTGAATCACGTCATTCTCGCACACCAGTTGGGTCGCCATCCGCCCAAATTTCGGCATGACCACGCCTTTGCTCACGCGGAACGCCACCGGTACGCGCACCACCCGCACACCTTCGACCACATCTTCCAGCGGCAGATCTTTGGAATACTGCGAGGTCATCACCGTTACCTGGTGGCCGCGTTTGGCCAGGGCTTTTGCCATGCGCTCGGCGTAAATGGTCAGCCCCGAGGCATGCGGCCGATAATAGGTCAAAACGATGAGAATCCGCATCTAATAACCGTCCGCCATTCGCTCAGGCAGCGCTTTTTCGGTCCTGCAGCTCGCGGAAGATTCCAGTGACGGAGCCGCCTTGCCGTACCAGGCCGATCATTCCCAACGCACCCGTCAGTGCGATTTGAATGAAATGCACGGTGATTCCATACGCCAGTGCGGACGTCTGGTCGATGCCAAGGATGCTCAGCGCGCCTAAAATTGCGGCTTCAAAAGTGCCGATCGAAGCCGGCGCTGAAGGGATGGCAATTCCCAGTGCTAGTACCGCATCGGTGAATAAACCCCACCACAATGGCGCTGACGGCACCAACGCCAGCAGACCGACATAATACACAAAAAAAACGACTGCCCAGGAAAGTAAAATCAATCCCACGATCGTTAGGAAGCGGCGCAAATCGGTCAATGGCGCCATGCCGGTAAGCAGCGAACGCACCTGCGGCGTTACCCATTTCCCTGCCCACTGCCAACGGCTGCCAAACTTTTCAATCCAGGTGCTGACCCTGTCGCTGTTGCGCGCCATAAAATACAGCCCAGCCAATCCTGCGAGGACGAGCGCCAGCATCAGGATCGCCACCGGCTTGGCCCAGTCCATTTCCAGCGCCAGCGGCAAGGTCGCCAGCAGCATGCTGGCTGCCACCGCGATATCCAGCGCGCGTTCGATGATAACGCTCGAAAGCACTCTGGCAGCTGGCAGTCCGGTTTTTTGCCCCAGCAATACCGCCCGCCCGATTTCACCCAGCCGGAACGGAAAAAGATTATTGAGCAAGTAGCCCTGATTAATAGCCCAAAAGGCGTCGCTCAGCTTCGGAATCCCTTGGAGCATCACCCTAGAAGCAACTGCTCGAATTCCAAGAAACAGTAAGGTAAGCACGACCATTCCGGCGATATGCAAGAAAGAAAACCGCTGTAAAGCTGGCCCCAGGTCTTCCCATTGCGCCAGTTTTAACACAAAGAAAATGGCGACCAGGCTTATGAGGGCGCCCGGCAGCCAGCGCAGCGTTTTCTTCCAGAATGACCCGCTGGAGGCTGTCAATCCTCCTCCAGCCGCAGTATAGCCATAAAGGCTTCCTGCGGGATCTCAACGTTGCCGACCATTTTCATGCGCTTTTTACCGCGCTTTTGTTTTTCCAGCAATTTCTTCTTCCGCGTGATGTCGCCGCCATAACACTTGGCCAAAACATCTTTGCGCAGCGCTTTAACATTGGCACGCGAAATGATTCGTCCATCGGCAGAAGCCTGAATGGCAACATCGTACATTTGCCGCGGAATTAATTCCTTCAACTTGGTTACCAACGCCTGACCTTTATGGTAGGCTTCCTCTTGATGCACGATACTCGCCAATGCATCCACTTGCTCGCCGCCAACCAGAACTTCCAACTTGGTCAAATTCCCGGGGCGGTAATCGGCCAGATGGTAATCCATGGAGGCGTATCCGCGGCTGCGCGACTTAAGGTCGTCGAAGAAATCCACAATCAACTCGGATAGCGGAATTTCGTAACTGAGCTGCACCCGGTTCGGGGCTGGATATTCCTGTTCTTTGAAAATCGCCCGCCGTTTCTTGGTCAATTCCATGATGGTGCCGTAGTACTCGGTTGGGGTGATGATTTGCAGAACCATCCACGGCTCGCGAATTTCAACAAAGGTACCGGGTTCAGGCAGCAGCGCCGGCGAGTCGATCCGAATCGTTTCCTCGTTGAGCATCGCGATTTCGTATTCCACCGACGGGGCTGTGACCACGATATCCAGGTTGTATTCCCGCTCCAGGCGTTCCTGGATAATATCCATATGGAATAAGCCAAGGAAGCCGCAGCGAAACCCGAAATTGAGCGCTTGCGATTTCTCCGGTTCATACACCAGGGAAGCATCATTCAATTGGAGCTTCTCGAGCGCTTCCCGTAAATCTCCATAATCGTCGCCATCCACTGGATAAATGCCGGCGAATACCATCGGTTTGGGGTGGCGGAAACCGGGTAACGGGTGTGCAGCCAGACGGGTCGGGTTGCTGATGGTATCGCCCACCCGGCACTCCGCCACGGTTTTCAGCCCGGTCGCGACATAGCCAACATCACCCGGAAGCAATTCTTTGACCGGCTTCATCGTCGGCGAGAAGATGCCAATTTCCACTGGGCGCACGTCCGCGAAAGTAGACATCATACGCAGCGAGTCCCCAGCCTGAATTTGTCCCTCGACCACTCGAATATAAGCGACCACGCCTTTATACGAGTCGTAGTGCGAATCGAAAATCAAGGCCCGCAGCGGGATGTCAGGGTCGCCGGTCGGATGCGGCACATTGCGCACGACCGATTCAAGCACTTTGTCGACGTTTATCCCTTCTTTGGCGGAGATGGCGATGATGCTCTCGGGGTCAACACCCAGCAGCCCGTGAAGATCTTCGGCTACTTCTTCTGTGCGGGCACTGGGCAGATCGATTTTGTTGATAACCGGCACGATCGTCAGATCCGCTTCCAGCGCCAGATACAAATTCGCCAGGGTTTGTGCCTCGATGCCCTGCGTGGCGTCCACTACCAGGATCGCCCCCTCGCAAGCCAGCAGCGCCCGGCTGACCTCGTAACCGAAGTCAACATGACCCGGGGTGTCGATTAGATTAAGTTCGTAATCAATGCCATCCTGGGCAGTATATTTCATTCGTACCGCCGAGGCTTTGATCGTCACCCCTTTTTCGCGCTCCAGATCCATAGTGTCGAGCACCTGGTCCATCATCTCGCGGTCCGAGATGGTGCCAGTTAACTGCAGCATGCGATCCGCCAGGGTGGATTTGCCGTGATCGATGTGTGCAATAATGCAAAAGTTGCGGATTAATTCAGTGCCCATACCGCGGTTAGTATAACCGATAAATCCTTCACCATACGCCTGATGTTGCGTGTGAGGCGTATCCGCGGTTTAAAATCAAAACCATGGACTTCAACCCGAACCGAGCGAAATCCATGGCTATTGATTTAAATCTTCGATTATGCAGCGACGAACAAACGCATGCGCGGTTCTTCGCTCTTCTCCACAGCCTCGGCGCGTTTTGCCACCTGCTCAGCCAGTGACTTAATCGCTTTGGCATAGGCTGAATCGCGGGTCGAGCGCAGGATCGGCTGCCCCAGCGCATCGGCTTTGCGGGCAGCTTCATCATCATCTGGCAGCACAGTGTTGACCTGGAATTTCAATCGCTCGCCCACCAGGTCCGTTGTGATCGGGCTGGTTGGATCATGGCGATTCAGGACCAGGTGGATCCGGTCCTTGGTCATGCCAAAAGCAGACCACAGGTCGAGGAACAGGCGCGTATTGCGGATGGCATTGATTGATTGGGCGGTGACCAACACAATCACCTCTCCAGCATCCAGGGCTGCCAGGACAGCATCCGAGAGATAGCTATCGGTATTGAGAACGATATAGTCATAATGCCGGCGCATAAACTCCAATATGCGGGAGAAGGCTTCGCCGGTGATCTTCTCGGCAAATTCAGGCCTTGGAGGTGCAGGCATGATGGAAATTCCCGTCGCCCGGTTAAATAGCATCACATTTTCCACCATGTCGGTATCCAACTCGTAAACTCGCGGCACCAGGTCCATGACCGAGGTCTGCCCGAGTTCATTGAACATCAAATGGATATCGCCATACTGCATACTGCCATCGACGATGACAACTCGCGCATCGCGGTCCCGGTCAATCAATGCCAGAGCCAGGTTAGCCGCCACCGTAGTGGTGCCAATGCCGCCTTTGGCGCTGTAAACCGCCACCATCTTACCCGTCGGTGCCGCTTGAATTGGCCTTTTATGATCTGGCGTCTGAATACTGGCAAATGCCGAAATTTTAGACCGGTCTACGGTCGCCAGAGTGGCAGCGCGAACGATCACATCGTTCAATTCCTTGACCGAAACGTCGTGGGTGATGAAGTCGCATGCCCCAGCCCGAACCGCCTGAAGCACGATATCGGTGTAGTTATCCTGGGAAATAATAATCACCTGAGTACCAGGGAATTCCCGGCGCATAATTTCCGTCAGGTTGATGCCATTCATATCGGGCAGGTTGTATTCAACCAGCGCCACCAACGGCTTTAAATCGCGAACAACCTCCAGCGCTTCCTGAGCCAGCAGGGATGTATTAACCAGTTCCACTTGGTCGATGAGACCCAGTGTTTTCTGCAAATGTTTCAATAACTGGGCATTATTTTCAACCAGGACTACAGTGACCTTGTCGTGCTCGAAGCTCATTTGTAAACCTCCCTATTCATTTGGCTGGCCTCTTAATCCGGTTATCAACCATTTCTTCCAACCCCCATGCATCATGTCCATTATACAAATCTCAATTAGCTGTGGCAATGGGGACGACTCTTCAATTTTGTGATGTGACTGTACCGTTTGGGTTTGTATAATAATCTTATCACAGGGTGGATTCGACCTGGAGGTCGCGTGCAATTTTCAATTCAAATCTGTTTGTGTTATGATATTTCGGGTACGGTTATTGCACCTTTTTGCACGTGTAAATTTAATTGCACGGGGTCAAAGGGGGTGGTCAATTACCGTTCCCCTGGCATCCTGAATGGTTTTGTGAGGGAATATCCCGAGAGGATATATTAAGGATGACAGCGACGAATGTTGTGCAAAAGAGTGAGGTTATGAAGTCTGGCGGCAAATATCTGGATCCAAAAGGGATTCTAACAAAAGATGACAAACCGGAAACGGTTTCGTCTGTTGCCGCGCCTGTTGACCCGCTGGAAGTAACGCCGAATGATAACCACCACGAGGGAAAGAATACACCCTGGGTGCAGCGTAAAATTCGCCCGGCCGTCCAGTCTGTGAATGATTGGTCGGGTATGCAAAAAGGCATTCGATCCTATCCCGACCGTGTGAAAAACCGCATGCGGGAGATTGAACGGCAGTTTTCAGTGTATCGCCTCTCCTATGCCAGCATTTCCTATAAATCGGGCAAAGTAGACGATGCAATCTGGGGCGTTTATAACAATATTATCGACAACATACCTCGGCTGGAACTTAAGACCCGAAAACGCCCGCTGTTTATGTATACCAATACCGGACTGCGGGATTTGTTCGCTGCCTGGGAGAATCTCTCATCGTTGCAGGATGCCCTTTCACGCCTGCTGGACCGCGGTCCTCGCAAACTCGAGTTCTACAACCGCATGGTCATCTACCGGGAGGAAAAGCGCCAGGTAGAGGTTCAACGCCGCCAGAACGAGACTCGCATCAATGCCGCGTACGAAGCCATCAAGAAAGCACTATCCTTCGTCGACCGCCAGACCAAGGATGATGAACCTATCTTCTTCGGCAATGAGGTCCTCACTCTGGATGATGCGAAATCGGTATGGACTGGCACAATTGAGGAAATTTTAAAGCTGCGTGAAAGCCGCATCGCCACGACCGAAACAATCGTGACCCGCATGCGCAGCCTCGAGGAATCGATTCGCGACTTTCCTTCGCTTTCCAAGCAAGTGCAGCGCGTAGGGGAACGCTATCAGCGAGTAATTTCCTATCATGATTTGCTGGTTTCTACAGGTAAACGGGTCATTCCCCAGCCTGAAATTGCGCGAGCCACGGTGATGATGTTTGAGCAGCTTCCCGAACAGTGGACCAAAGGGAACTATGCCGAACTCAAGGTGACCCTGGAACGGGTGGAAAACTTCCTGAATTTTTATGAAAACACGGTCGAATTGGAGGTCGCGGTTGGTGAACGCCGCCGCACCGGGTTTGCGCAGAACGTTGCACCTCCGGTCCTGGCTAGTGCTGCCGGTCTTTCACCCCTGATCGGGTTGGCGCGGGTATTAGTGGCAGCCATCGACCAGCGCGACCGGTTCATGGTCGGTCACTCTGAAAAAGTTGCCAGCCTGGCGTTGATGACTGGTCGCAAGTTGAACTGGTCCGCGACCGACCTGGAATTCCTGGAAATTGCTGCCCTGCTGCATGACATCGGCAAGCTCTCGGTGCCGGAATCAGTTTTAACCAAGGTCAAGCCATTAACGGCTGAAGAATGGAAAACTATCCATCTTCATCCGTTTTATGGTGCCCAAATTGTCAAACAGATCAACCAATTTGGCCGCATTGTCCCCTGGGTTTATCACCATCAAGAACGCTGGGATGGTACCGGTTATCCCGAACAGCTGAGCAAGCAGGAAATACCTCAGGCGGCTTCCATTATCGCTATCGCCGAAGCTTACGCCGCCATGACCACCGGACTGCCTTATCGGGAAGCCTTGTCCTTAAAAGAAGCCATCGAATCCATCCAGACCGAAGCCGGCACGCAATTTGATCCTGAAATGGTTGAAGCCTTCGTGGATGGACAGCAGGACGAACCAGCCGCCACTCCACCAGAAGACGAATAATCATTTTGCCAACAGGATATCCCCATGGTTAAAGTTCAACCGGTTATTCATTACGCCCCTGAAACTTGCGCCTTTTGCACTGGGAATGGCAGCGGCCGCTGTAAAGACGGGAATATCCACGATATCTGCCCGGTCTGTAAAGGGATTGGCACGATGCTGGTCGCCCAGACTGCGAAAAAATGCGCTTTTTGTTCGGGTAACGGATCCGGCCAGGCGCGCGACGGTTACTTTTATGAACGCTGTCCGGTTTGCAAAGGCGCCGGCTGGGCTTATGTCTTTGAAGGCGAAATCGAACACATTTAATTAAACAATTACCTGGATATGCGAAAAGACGGCGGAATCGCCGTCTTTTTTTATTCTGAAACAAACAGAGGTTGAATAAAGTCTCCAATTGGCAGCGAGTCCTTTGTGGGGTAATCCAGCCAGACCAGGAACTCAGCATTGCCTTTTGGACCCAACAATGGTGACCGGATCAGCCCTTTGATCTCGTACCCCAATTCAATCGCGCTTTCCAGCACTTCCTGGAGTACCTTTTGATGCACCAATGGGTCGCGAATCACCCCTTCTCCGCGCGCGGCGTCCTTACGTCCGGCTTCAAATTGAGGTTTGATCAGCGCCACCACCTGGCCGCTCTTCTCGAACCAGCCCCGAACCACCGGCAATATAATCTTGAGTGAAATAAAGGATGCGTCAATCGTCACCAGTTTCACGGACTGCGGCAATTGTTGGACGTGCCGGGCATTGGTACGTTCCATCACCGTCACCCGCTGATCCTGGCGGATTTTCCAGTGCAGAATGCCGTACCCAACGTCGATCGCGTACACATGCGCTGCGCCGTGCTGCAGCAGGCAATCGGTAAAACCGCCCGTGGATGCGCCAACGTCAGCGCAAATTCGGCCCTCGAGATTTTCCAGGCCAAATGCTTTGAGCGCTTCCACAAGTTTTTCACCGCCGCGCGAAACAAAACGCGGACCGGTGTTTATTTCAATTGGCGCTTGCTCCTCCACTTTGTCAGCCGGCTTGAACACCACCTGCCCTGCCACCCGCACCTGCCCGGCCATCACCAGGCGCTGCGCCAGGCTGCGGCTCTCCACCAATCCGCGTTCTACCAGCACGATGTCCAGGCGATTTTTAGACATGCGCTGATTGTAATCGGTTTTGTAATGCTCGCTGCACCCGCGCCTAATGCCAGTTACGATATAATGAAAGTATGCTTCGCGCCCTCATCAAATCCATGCGTATCCGGCAGTGGACCAAGAATGCTTTTGTGCTGGCTGCTGTAGTATTTGACCGCCAATTGGGGAACCAGACGGCGGTTTTGAAATCTCTGGCCGGTTTCATCCTCTTTTGTCTGCTCTCAAGCAGCGTGTATTTGATCAATGACGTTTTGGATGCACCGGCTGACCGTCAGCACCCGGAAAAGCGCAACCGACCGATTGCCTCGGGCAAACTCCCGGTATCGGTCGCAATTACTGCCGCGATCGTCATGATTGCGGTGACCATTCCAGCCGCATTTCTGCTAACGGTCAATTTCGGCTGGGTGACACTGGCTTACTTCCTCATCAATTTGGCTTACTCCAACTGGTTGAAGCACATTCCGTTGGTTGACGTGATGATTATCGCAGCCGGGTTTGTCCTGCGGGTTGCCGGCGGCGTTATGTTAGTGGTGGTCGAACGCTTCTCGCCCTGGTTGTATGTCGTCACCACCCTCGGTGCGCTCTACATCGGTTTTGGCAAACGCCGTTCAGAGTTGGCGTTATTGGAGAAAGAAGCCAACAGTCACCGCCGCGTCTTTGACGGGTACACCATCCCACTGCTGGACCAATTGATCCTAATCGTCTCCAGCACCACTATCATTGCCTACAGCCTGTATACCTTCTCTGCGCCGAACCTGCCCACCAATCACAGCATGATGCTGACCATCCCATTCGTGCTGTACGG
>DATBWK010000152.1:0-4637 GCA_036514835.1 Bellilinea sp. | reverse complement strand
TGGCACTCGTCCAGCACGATCAATCCCAGGTTTGGGAAGGGTGTGAATAACGCCGAACGTGGCCCAACCACCAGTTTCAGCTCACCGCTGCGGGCGCGGCGCCAGGTGTCGTAACGCTCCCCCACCGAAAGCTGCGAATGTACCAGCCCAACCAGTCCGGGGAAGCGCGCCAGGAAGCGCCGCACCGTTTGCGGGGTGAGGGCAATTTCCGGCACCAGCACAATGGCCTGTTTGCCCTGATCCAATACTTCCTGAACCGCTCGCAAGTAAATTTCAGTTTTACCCGAACCGGTGACGCCGTGCAGGATATACGGCTTCCAAATTCCATTGGAGAGATGGCGCAGTCCATCCTGCAGCTGCTGCCAGACCTCTGCCTGCCCGTCAGTCAACTGCGGCGGCGTTTGCAGCGGGGTCTCCACCTGCGCCAGCGGGTCGCGCCAGACCTCTGACTCGCTTAACGCCACCAATCCCAGTTCTTCCAGATGGCGCAAATCGGCCAGGGTGCCACCGGACGACGCATATACCCAGGAGGCTTCCACCAGCCACGGCTCGTGGATGAGAAATTCCAGCATGGCTTTACGGCGTTTATAAACAGCCGTGCCAGTCCGGCCCAAATTGCCGGGTTCCCGGGCTGCCTGTTCGGGTGTCACTGCCAGCCGGACCATGCGAACCACTTTGGGACGTACGCCGATTTCCGGCAGAACTGGCCGGCTGATGACCACTCCCCTTTTGATGAGCGACTGGATGGCTTCCTTCCAACCCTGGCGCGGCAGTGCGGCTTCGATTTGTCGCCCGCGCAGAGCGCCGCGTTCTTTAAGCAAGTTCACGAAGCGCTGGGCGGTTTGCTTGAGTTCCTCGTCGGCTATGCGCAAAGATTCGACCAGGCTGTACTCGAGGTCAGCCTGTTGGCTGATTCCCGACGGCAGCATCAAATCCAGACAGGCGGACAGCGGCGTCAGGGTGTCAATCGAAAGCTGCTGCGCCAGTTCCATCTGCGCGGCAGTCACCACCGGCTGCGGGTCCAGCAGCGCTTCCACCGGCCGGGTTTCGGGAACGGAAGGCGCATCCAACAACTGCAGCACCACCCCCTGCACACGCTGCTTGCCAAATGGCACTACCACCAGACAGCCGGGTTGAACCAAATTCATTAATTCGGCGGGAAGGTGGTAATCAAAGCTGCCGGTTCGGCCCGGCACGTTCACGGCGACTTCCACGAATTGCGGCAAAGGTCAGTCTCGTTTCAGGATAGCTACCGCGCCGTAACCGACCACCGAGGTCGGGTCGCCGGTTTCATCCGCGGAGGTGCTGTGATGCAGCAGTTGGGCGGCATTGGCGCCTAATTCGAGGGCGGCGATCATCACCGCGGTGATGGCAGCTGCACCGCAGGCAAAGCCTGCTCCTTCGGTTTCCGCTGCCAAAACCGACTCTGGATTCAAAGAGACGATCCGCGCCAGCATTTCGCGGTCCAATACTTTGGCGGTGCTTTCCGGGTAAAAATGCGAAAGATCGGAACTTGCAACCAGTAAGGTTTTGGACTGTCCCGCGACCTCTGCCAACGCTTTGCCAAGGGGGTTAAGGGTTTTCCAGTCGCGGCTTCGCACCATCACCGGCAGCAAGCTGAAAGGCGCCGCCAGCGTCCGCTGCAGGAAGGGCAGCTCGATTTCCAGGGAGTGTTCGTCGTCGTAGGCCACTGCTTCCAATGATACATTGCCTTTTTCAATCAAGATCCCCCGTAGTAGATCGATTGCAGCCTTATCCACTGGAATTTCACCCAGCGGCGTGGCGTAACGCAGGTGCGCGCTGGTCAGCAGCGCAGCCGAATGGTAGCCATGCAGCGGTGCTATCACCGCGACCCGCGGATAAGCTTGACCAATAATGGCTGCAAACGCATATGCAGCGGTGCGGCCAGAGTAGCGGTGACCGGCATGCGGCGCAATGATCGCCAGCACCTCCCCTTTCAGTGGCGGCAATTTGACCTCGCCCAAAAAGGCATCGATCTCACGCGCCAGCGACGCCGGATCGCCGGCGTACCAGCGGCCGGCAATCGGAGATGGGCGGACTTCAGCAATGGTATTCATAAGGGAATTTCGCCTTCACGATCATTATATCCATCGAAATGGCGCGGGTTCAACTGCAATTTCGGTTATCCCAGCCGCGCCACAGCACCGCATCCAGCTGTACCGCTGTTGCGCCGGCGCTCAATAACGTGTCCATCGATTTTATATCGAATACGCCGCAGCCGGCGATTAACGGGATATCGTAAGCGCGTAAACAGCCAAGTGCCTGCAGCACCTGAGGAAATAATCCCGGTCCAATCATCCGTCCGCGAGAAAAGCTGCCAGCGGCATTGCGGATCATCCCGCGTGGCGCACTGATCACCAGTCCACTGATGCCCAGATTGATCACACCGCTTACCCAGGCAGCTGTCACTTGATCCAACGGCACACAAATCACCAGCGGCAGTTCGCCCAGCGCGGCTTCAGCCAGTTGAAGCATCCATTCATCTCTCGCCGTGGGGGGAAGGCTGATCTCGACGGCAGCCACACCCTCTGTTTCCTCAAGCGTACGTACCATCCGGTTGAGTTCCTGCGGCTGCTCGGCCAATAAGTGCACCCACACTGGGATTTCGGACCGCGTCCAGCGGGCTGAAAACTGTTTCAAGACTTTCCGAAAACCGGGGTTTGGCCAGCCAGTGTGCAACAAAAAACCACATGGATAAGGGCTGCAAAAACGGTCTGCGGCTGGAGTTCGCGAGTGAAAACTGATTGGGTTGGTAACAAATGCAACCGGCGGGGAGGTGATGTTTGAATCGACTGGCGGGGCATAACCTGCATAGCCAGCGGCATTCATCCAACCGGAGACCAGGTTTATTTCCAGGCGGCTGGCTGCGTCCATGCTCATTCCCTTGATTCTTTAATAAGGTTGATGTTCAACGAAGCCATGACTTTCATGCTGCCAACTCCAGCGAGTCAAACTCATAAACCGGGCCATCTTTACACGCCAACTTCCAGCCTTTTTTCGTGCGCACGGCGCACACCCCGCATTCAGCCGTCCCGCCGCAGGTCAGAGGTGTGTGCAATAAAATTTCGGTCGTGCAGTCTGGTTTACCGCCTGACGGGAGAAGCAGGCTGGCTGCGAGCCTTGGCAAATCTATAGCGTCGCATTCCAATGCCAGGTAATCAGCCCAGTCCCAGGCTTCAGGCAGAGATTCCAGCGGCAGCACCTCCACCGAGGGTGGAAGCTGCTCGGGCAGGTGCCGGCTGTACCACACCACGCTGGCGTCTTGCGTCAACGCCAGGTTGACCAGAGCTGACAGACTGGTTACGAGATCATTCCAGGCTGCCAATGCTACCCGGCGGGCGGTAGGTGGTAAGTGAAAACCGTGGCCCAGGGGTCCACGCCAGACCAGGCGCGTGCCTGGCTGCCAGGCTGGCGGAATTTTTCCTGCCAAGAACCAATTCCCGCTATCAGTGCCGGCATAATAAAGCGGTGTCGCTAACGATTCGTCCATCCCTGCTGCAAATGCCAGGAAATATTGCCCGGGAAGCGGGTGGAGATGGTCTGAGGTTAAGACGCGCAGCTGCAGGCTGCCGTCCACCAGACCGATTTCCATGATTTTCCACTCGCCATGAGCCATAATTCATTCCGTCGAAACGTTACCCACTGATTGACCACCGCTTAATCAGTTTAGCCGTTGGAAATAGTATAATACACGCAGTGTAATCAATCCCAAAGGAGTCGATCATGAATCTCGCCGGGTTATTCCAGGGCATTGCTACTGTTGCCTGGTTGGTTTTTGTAGGTGTTATAGTTTTGGCCTTTGTTCGGGCTGGCCGAAACCGTCCATTAAAAAACGCCACTGCCATGGTGCTTGTGACCGCTGCCATCGCGCTGGTGTCAACGTTTGTGGCTGCCGGCATGGTATTCATTGAGCCGCAGGAACGCGGTGTGGTGATCTCTGCCATTTCTCCGAAAGGTTACCGCGAAGAAGCGCTGGAACCTGGCTTGCGCTGGATTTTGCCGTTTGCTGAACGGGTCGAACTCTATCCCATCTCCCGCCAAACTTATACCATGTCCATCGCACCGATTGAAGGCCAGATTTCCGGCGATGATTCGATTGCTGCCCGAACCGCGGACGGGCAGGAAATTTATGTGGATGCTTCGATTATCTTTCAAATCGATCCGGCTGACGTAATCAACGTACACATTCGCTGGCAGGACCGCTACACCAACGAACTGGTGCGCGCCCAGGCACGGGGTGTCATCCGCGATGCGGTCTCGCAATACGGTGTTGAGGAAGTGTATAGCACCCGCCGCCTGGACATGACCAATCAGGTCAGGGACCAGATGGAGGTCAAATTAGGCGAAAACGGATTGTTGTTGGTGGACTTTGTTCTGCGCAATATCACCTTCTCGCCTGAATATGCTGCCTCGATCGAACAGAAACAGATCGCCGAACAAATGGCTCAGCAGGCTAAATTCGTGGTCGAACAAAAACGCCAGGAAGCCGAGCAAGCCCGCCAGGTGGCACAGGGCCGCGCTGACGCCGCCGTGATCGACGCCAAAGGTGTGGCCGAAGCCCGCATCATCGAGGCTGAGGCTGAGGCTGAGGCACTGGCAGTGATCTCCGCGATCAT
>DATBWK010000151.1:0-3874 GCA_036514835.1 Bellilinea sp. | reverse complement strand
TAATTGTGCGAGGCGTCCACCCCCGGACCGATCAAGGCTACCTTCAGGTCAGCGCCGGTACGCAGCAAAGCGCCGCCGTCCGAACCGTAGTATGGGTAAATGTCCACTTTATAGGGGATTTTCTGGGCATCTGCCAGTTTGCGCAGGCGGGTGCTAAGGTCGTGGTGGTACGGACCGCCGGAATCCTTGACACACAGGGTGGCATGGTACTCGTCGGAGGTCTGGCCCTCGCCGACGGCAGCCATATCCACTACCACCAGCTCGCCTACTTCGGGCGGGAACCCAGTGGCAGCGCCGTGCCCGACCTCTTCAAAGTTGCTGATGAGGAAATAAGCGGTTTGGCGCGGTTTGAGACCGGCTGCCTGTAGCGCCTGAACAGCGGCTACCAGACAGGCGACACAGGCTTTATCGTCCAGATGGCGCGAGCGCACGAAGCCGTTGGTAATTTCCACCCGCGGGTCAAAAGCCACAAAGTCGCCAACTTCAACGCCCAGGGAGCGCGTTTCGGCTTCATTTGTAGTACGCTCGTCCAGCCGAATTTCCAGCGTTTCAGCGTCGCGCGCCATGGATGACACCTTGGCGCCGTGCACATGACTGGAGGCGGCTTGGATCAAAATGCTGCCGCGCAATTTTTTCCCGCCGAGCGTGATTACGGTGACACCTTCGCCCTCGACCGCGTTCCAGGGGTAGCCGCCCAATTGGGTCATGCGCAGCCGCCCGTTGGGTTTGATTTCTTTGACCATGGCGCCCAGCGTGTCCACATGCGCGGTCAAGGCGCGTGGGGAATCGGTCTTCTCGCCAGGCCAAGTCACCAACAGCGCGCCTTTGCGGGTGCGCTGAAGCTTGATCTGCGGGAAAGCGGCCAAAGCTTTTTCGGTGAAAGCCACAGCGTCATCGGTGTAGCCGGTGGGGCTGGGCGTGTTGAGTAGTCCAGCCAGGAAATCCAACAGGAAAGCAGAGTCGATGGAAGGGATGGGCATGGAAACCTCGGGAAGACTTGGGATGGTTAAGTGATACTCAGTTGGCAGCCGGTCCGGGGGCAATGCCCTCGAAGGCGGCAATTTTCTCACGCCACTCCGGCCAAACGGGTACACTTTTCTTCTGGTGATAGTCAAATGTGACCATAATAAACTCGGCGCGCGCCTTCGCTTCGCCGGTTTCCGTGTTTTCGATCAAATATTCAATCGTCAGGCTTTTATTGCCGATTCGTGAAACCCGCATGCCAACCCGTACCGTCTCGTCGTGTTCAATTGGCGCCAGGAAGGCAATGTGGACGTCGGCAACGATGAGGGGAAATTCGAGGAAGTTATGACCCTCGAACAATCCCAGATGGAGCAGGTAGGAAAAACGGGTATGCTCCATATAGGTCAGGAAGAGGGCGTTGTTGATATGCCACTGGGCATCCAGGTCGCCGTAGCGCAGCTGCAGGGGGAGATAGTAGCGGAATTCACTCATGGGAAGGATTATAACGGTGCGGCGGACGCCTGTCGAGCGGATCCTGGCAGCGTTTTGACCGCTGCGCAATATGTCATACCAAGCGGTGATGTTAGTCACTTGTGCAAGAATTCACGTTCAAATATGATAGATTAATAACCTGATAAATAAGATAATAAATTCGGATTTTCTCAGTTTAAGAAGGAAGACTGCCATGCAAATTACCAGACAAGCCGATTATGCCCTGCGGGCGATGTATTATTTGTCGAAATTAGAGCCGTCAAAGCGAGCGGCAACCAGCTTAATCGCAGAGGAACAAAAAATTCCACCTTCCTTCCTGGCAAAAATCATTTCCCAGCTTTCGATCGCCGGGTTGATTCACACCTCGCGCGGTGCGCGCGGCGGCGTATCCATGGCCCGTGCGCCGGAAAACATCTCGATCCTCGAGGTGGTTGAAGCCATCGACGGACCGCTGACGCTAAACGAGTGCACCCACTCGCCGGACGGCTGCCCCTTTGGCGAAGAATGCCCCATTCGTCCGGTGTGGTGCGAGGTCCAGTCTGACCTGGTGGAGCGCCTGCGCAACACCAATTTCGCCTCCCTGAGTGTGACCGCCTGAGATAACCAAATGACCGCCTCGGTTTCGATCAACCGGCACTGGGTCATCGTCCTGCATAATGGGGACGTAGTTATTGATTGGGGGGACGGGGTGTTTCAGGACGTCATCAGCGGCGCATTCCTGACCACTGTAGACCAGACAGGCAGTCATGCTATTCAAAACGATGAGTGCGCCTGGCTGGAGAGCAGCGGCGTGATTCAGGGGTACGACACCGCTCAAGTGTATGTGACCCACCTGCCGATGCGCCACCAGCAATCGCTCGAATAAAACAACAAAATCGCGGCTCAGCCGCGATTTTTATTTACATGGGCTTCCGCGAGGCGGCGCAAAATCTGGCCTTTCGCTGAAAGCGAGACTCTTCGGGAGCTGCGCTCCCTCAGAGTGACAAACCAATCAGGATTTGCGCAGGAAGCTGTCCAACTGGTCCATTGGCAGGCGTGAGGTCATGTCCAGGCTGAGTGGGGTAACTGCCACCACATGTTCGATGGCTAACGCATGGACGTCGGTGTCCTGAGGGCCGTCTTTGGACTCGATTACGATGTCGTATCCGATCGAGCTGGTTCCCTCCAGGCTGCCTACCCGGTCGGTGCGGGCTACATAGTAGGGTTCCATAGCCTGACGCACCGTGCGCCAGGGAGTTTCAGGCGTGGCGCCGGCGGGAACGTCCACTTTGAGCACATGCACGTCCGGCGGTAAGCCTTCGTCCAGGATGCGTGCGGCAAAAAGCGCAGTGAAATAGGCGGCCGTGGCGAATTTCACGTCGGAGGAGTACGACAAGTAGCCGCCGTCGGTGATTTGCAGGGAAACCGCCATGGATGGGATACCGAAAGCCGCTCCTTCGAGGGCTGCTCCGACCGTCCCGGAACTGGAGATGCAGTGTCCGAGGTTTTCACCGTAGTTGATGCCGGAGACGATCAGGTCGGGTCTTTGAGGCAGCAGGTCGAGCACGGCATACACCACAGATTGGGCTGGCGAACCGCCCACAGCGTAAGCCGTCCAGATCTGGCGGCCAATTTGCAGCTGGCGCGGGGTGATGACGCCGTCGGAGTGAATGGGGTGACTGCGCCCGGCGCCGGAGAACTGCTGGCGCGGCGCCGCGACGGTCACAAAACCGAGCGCAGAGAGGGCTTCGGCAGCTGCCCACAGCCCGGGCGACTCGATGCCGTCGTCATTTGTGAGGAGAATTTGCTTTTTGGCGGAATCCATGGGGAGGATTTTACTACAAGGTTTTTAGTTTTGGCACATATCATTTGGGCTTGACCATAATGAGGCCTGGAGTGCAGCATCCCTGTGGTGACTAAACTCGAATAGCACCCCTTCGCGAAGCACCCCGTAACGATGTCGAGGGGCGATGGGGTCGGGAACCAAAAAAAATGATAGATGCTTCTCTACCGCTCAGCATGACAAAAAAAGTAGTGCCCCCTGTGGCGTAGCATCCTCGTAGGGGACTGAACTCGAAATGCATGCTTTTATTTGAAAATGGCGATCAATGATCGCCGCTACATTAGTGCCCCCTGTCGCGTAGCATCCCCGTAGGGGACTGAACTCGAATAGCACCCCTCGATGGGGTCGGCAACCTTCCATGAAACAAAAACAGCCTGAAAAGGCTGTTATGTAAGTGCCCCCTGCAGAACTCGAATCTGCAACCTTTTGCTCCGCAAGCAAACGCTCTGTCCAATTGAGCTAAGAGGGCTGGGTGTGTTTAAGCCGGATAATAATACCGCCAAGCGCTGGAATCGTCAAGGATTATGAGATGTGGCGGACACCCCGCAAGGGGGCGCAGAGTTCGCGTGTCCGCCGTTACATGCCAAATTTTTGCCA